>CABQNF010000001.1 GCA_902465465.1 uncultured Collinsella sp.
CCGAGCCGTACGCTTGAACTGAGAAGGGGGAGGCCTCGCGGCCTCCCCCTTTTTTGCGTTTACGGGCTTTTGTCTCACATAGTAGCTGTGTTTTATAACCCTCGTTTGTCGCATCTTCTGTGAACGGGCTACAATAACTTAGTCTGTGCGATATGGAGGTGAACATGGCTGAAGCTGGTATCGGCGTTGATATCGTCGAGATTTCCCGTATGAAATCAATACTTGAAAAGACGCCGTCGTTTGCTCGGCGTGTGTTTACCGAAGAAGAGCGTGCGTATTGTGATGCATCATCGCGTCCCGCTGCTCACTATGCCAGCCGCTTTGCTTCGCGCGAGGCGGTACTTAAAGCTCTCGGCACGGGTTTTAGTCAAGGCGTTGGTCGCAAGGATGTTTCGGTTACGCGTGATAAACTCGGCAAACCGAAAGCGCTGCTTTCGGGCCGTGCTCTCGAGATCGCTCAAGAGCTGGGTGTTGTTGAGGTCGCTCTTTCCATTACGCTTACAGGAGACTTAGCCGTTGCGAATGCCATCGCGATTACCGAAGATGCTCGGCCTAAGCCAAAAGAGGAAAAGGTGAGTACCAAGAAACGCGTAGCGCAGACATTTAAAGAGGCTCGCTCTGTTTTAGATGAGCTTGAGCAGCTGCAGAATTCAGCATTGACGGAGCACCTGGGCGATGCTTCGCAAGATACGCTAGGAGCATAGATGAAACCGGTTTTGAGTACCGAAGAAGTCGTTCGTCTCGAGGATATCATCGAACGCGAAGGGACTTCGAAGGCCGAGCTTATGGAGCTAGCGGGTGAGTTTGCCGCCAACGAGGTCTTGAAGCTCAATTCCGATCGGGTTCTCGTTCTGGTCGGTTTTGGTAATAATGGCGGCGACGGTTGGGTTGCCGCCGATATCCTGAGCCATAAGGGCGTGGACGTCGATATCGTTTCTCCGGTTGAGCCGGATGAGATTCCTGCTGCTCTGGCACGTCATGTTGCTCGTCGTACTGCCGGCCGCGATGTACACGTTTGCGTTGGCCCCTCGCGTGACGAACTCGAGGTTTTGATCGATAAGGCCGATGTTGTTGTCGATGCCATTTTTGGTACCGGTTTTCACGGGAATCTGCGTGCGCCGTTCTCCATCTGGATTCCTACGGTCAATGAATGCGCCGATTGTGTCGTATCCATTGATGTCCCCTCGGGCCTGAATGCCGAGACGGGCGTTGTTGATGACGACTGCATTCGTGCCGAGCATACGGTGACGATGATTGCGCCCAAGATTGGTTTGTATAGCGCTGATGGCCCTGAGTATGCTGGCGATTTGATCTGCGGCAATCTTTACGACCGTCTTGACGAGGTCATCGATGATGTCGACCACGCCGCCGAGATTGTCGAGCCCGGTGACTTAGTTGATTACTTTGCTCCACTACCTACGAATATCGATAAGTATTCCCGTGGCTCTGTGCTTATTGTCGCCGGATCTGCGCAATATCCTGGTGCTGCCATTATGGCGGCCAAGTCTGCAGCTCGCGCGGGTGCTGGTTACGTGGCAGTCGCGGCTCCTGACGCCTGCGCCAATCTTATTCGCATGGCACTTCCTTCGATTCCCGTCTTTGCTATTCCGTCTGATTCCCGCGGCTCCTTTGGCGCCGCTGCGCGCATGACGGTGTGCGAGATTGCAAAGAAGTACAGCTGTGTACTGTGCGGTCCCGGTATGACGACATCTGCCGGCGCTATGCAGGTGGTTTCGGGCTTGCTCGAGCTTGATGTGCCGCTTATCTTGGACGCCGATGCACTCAACTGCCTTGCTAAGATTGCCATTGACGGTATTGATAGTAATCCCGAGATGTATCGTCGCGAGCAGCCGTTGGTTATGACGCCGCACTATCGTGAGCTTTCGCGTCTGGTTGCCGGTGACGAGGTGAACGACCTTGGTACCGCGATTGCGGCCGCGCAGAAGGTTGTCTGGGCTGCGGGCTCAGACAATCTGGTGGTCATTGCCAAGGGCCCGACGACGGCTATCTGTGGCGTTGAGCGTGTGCTGCTGCCGCTCTCGGGTCCGGCTTCTCTGGCAACTGCCGGTTCGGGTGATGTTCTCGCGGGTATTTTGGCCGGCACGCTTGCCACCATGCGCGACGAGATGGATCGTTGGGAGTTGCTGTATTCGTACGCCGTCGCACTTCACAGCTACGCCGGTTTTGCCGCGGCGACGGAGTATGGTGAGAAGAGTGTCATCGCGACCGATCTTATCGACTTGATCGGTCCTGCCATGGAACTGGCGGCAAAGGATGCGCTCGAAGATCTGGGAATCATGGACGAAGGGTCGGATGACTAATCATGAATAAAGCCGATTTGACGCGCTGGTCCTGGGTCGAGATCGACCGTGGGGCGCTCCGTCGTAACACGAGGGCCTACAAGAACTTGCTGAATCCACGTCAGCGCCTGTGCTGCGTGGTCAAGGCCGATGCTTATGGCCATGGAGCTGTTGAGTGCGCCAAGATCATGTATTCGGCCGGTGCCGACATGTTTGCCGTGGCGACGGTTAACGAGGGCGTTGAGCTCCGACAGGGCGGGATTACGAAACCCATCCTCATCCTAAGCGAGCCGCCTATCGAGGCCATTCCGACGTTGCTCGAGTTTGATATCATGCCCTCGGTCTATACGTCTGACTTTGCTCTTGCGTATGGCGAATGTGCCGTCGCGGCGGGCAAAGTGGGCAAGTATCATCTCGCCATCGAGACGGGCATGAATCGTATCGGCGTTCACTACACGCAGGTGCTCGACTTTGTCCGCGGTATAAATTTCCATCGCGGTATTCAGTGCGACGGCGTATTTACGCACTTCGCCACGGCCGATGAACCTTCGGGCTGGGACTACAAACTGCAGTGTCAGCGCTTTACCGAGGCCGTTCAGGCCATTAAGGATGCGGGCTTTGAGTGCGGTATCGTGCACTGCGCCAACACGCCGTCCTCGATGCTCGACCCTTCGATGCATTTTGATATGATTCGCGCCGGCGTTGGCTTGTATGGAATGCAGCCGTGCGAGCTGAGTGGCCGCGTGATGCAGCTTGATCCCGTTATGAGCGTCCATGCGCGTGTGACGCGCGTGGCACACCCTGCGATGGGTGAGGGCGTGGGCTACGGTTTTACCTACCGCGTACCGCGTACGCGCGTTCAGATCTGCACGCTGCCGATCGGTTATGCCGATGGCCTATCGCGTACGCTTTCCAATCGTATGGATGTGCTGTATCGCGGCGAGCGCGTGCATCAGGTTGGCAATATCTGCATGGACCAGTTTATGGTCGCCATTCAGTCCAACCCGGCACACGAGATTCCCGAGGCCGAGTATGGTGACGAGATGATTATTGTCGGCCGCGATGGCGATGCCGAGATCACTATGGACGAGATGGCCCGACTGCGCGGAACGATTAACTACGAGGTCGCCTGCGGCTTTGGCATGCGTCTCGACAAGGTCTACGTGTAGGAGCCGCTATGGGCGTCATGCACATCCCCGGCCATACCCATCAGGCACCACGTGAGGTCGCACTCGAGGAAATTGAGGCCGTTCTGGGCGATTGTCACCTCTGCCAGCTCTACCAGTCGCGTCACAATATCGTGTTTGGCGTGGGAAACCCCCGCGCTCGTGTGATGTTTATTGGCGAGGCGCCGGGCCGCAATGAGGATTTGCAGGGCGAGCCCTTTGTGGGGGCGGCAGGCGAGGACCTCAACGGCATTTTGTCGCTGGCGGGGCTCAAACGCGAAGACGTCTACATTGCCAACGTGCTTAAGTGCCGCCCGCCGGGAAACCGCAATCCACGTCCCGAGGAAGTGCTGGCTTGCTCGCCGTTTTTGCGTGAGCAGATTCGAAGCATCTGGCCCGATATTATCGTGACGCTCGGCAACCCCGCGACGCACTTTGTGCTTAAGACCGAGATTGGCATTACTAAGCTGCGCGGCAGGTTCCACCAGATGGGGCATTTTGTAGTAATGCCCACGTTCCATCCGGCAGCAGCGCTACGCAATCCGGCGTGGCAGGAACTGCTGGAGGAAGACTTTAAGATGCTGGGCGACTATCTGGAGCGACATCCCGCACCAGAGGACGCCTCGGAATAATAAGGAGCATATATGTCCCTGGAGCGCCTGGGGGTAGGTACTTATAAAACGACTTGCGCTGCCGATACGGAGTACTTTGGCGAGCTAATTGCACCGTGCCTTGAGGACGGCGATGTGCTCATCCTGACCGGTGGCCTGGGGGTGGGCAAAACTCACTTTACCAAGGGCGTCTCGCGCGGGCTGGGCGATGAGCATATGGTTACGAGCCCTACGTTTGCGCTCATGGCCGTTCACGATCAAGGCCGTATTCCGCTGTTTCACTTTGATCTATACCGTCTGGAGCATGCCTACGAGCTCGAGGATACGGGCATTTTCGATGTGCTGGGCTATGAGGGTGCTTGCCTGCTGGAATGGGGCGAACAATTCCAAGACGAGCTGACGGATGAGTATCTTTCGGTGACGCTCAAGCGTGATGAGGGCGACAGTGATGTGCGAACAATAACGCTCGAGGCGCACGGTGACCGCGCAATGGAGCTTTCCCATTTGATTGATAAGGCTGTACAAGATGAGCTTGCATAACGACAACGCGCTGGTGGTGGCGCTCGATACCTCGACCGACATGCTTGCCTGCGCGGCAAGCTGGATTGATGGGCAGACGGGCGAGACGAAGCTCGTGAGTGGCGACCACATGTGTCGCCGTCACGCCAACGTTGAGCTCGTGAATACCGTTGATGGCGTGCTGGCTCAAGTCGGTCTGGATCGCAGCGATGTTGGTTGCTACGTGGTCGGCCGCGGCCCGGGGTCGTTTACGGGTGTGCGCATCGGCATCTCCACTGCCAAGGGCCTCGCGCGCGGTGCCAATGTTCCGCTGCTGGGCGTGTCGACGCTCGACGCTTGCGCTTGGACGGCGTGGAAGGCTGGCGTGCGCGGCAAGCTTGGTATCTTGGCCGATGCCATGCGCGGTGAGGTATATCCGGCACTATATATGCTGGGCGATGAGGGTCCCGAGCGTCAATTTGAGCGCGAACACGTGGTCAAGGCCGCCGTGGCGCTCGATGAGTGGCGCCGAGCAGCGGACTGGGACCAGGTTCAGCTGACCGGTGACGGTCTCGTGCGCTATGGCAAGCTGCTGGGTGAGGACGAGACCGCCCGCTGCGTGGAGCGCGACCTGTGGTGGCCTTCGGGCGAGGGCTTGCTGCTCGCGCACGCTGCGGGTGACGGCGATCCGGCTCGCGTCCTGCCGATTTACACGCGCCTTTCGGATGCCGAGGAAAACGAGCGCAAGCGTCTTGGTCTTGCCGAGAGTGCGCAGAGCGAAATTACGGGCGTTGCCGATGAGCTCGCCGGTCGTCATCTGCAGTTCCGTCCCATGGGCGCGGCGGATGCCGAGCGCGCGAGCGCGCTAGAGGCTGCCTGCTTTGAAGGTGCCGGACACGAGGCGTGGACGCCGGGCATGTTCCTGTCCGAACTGGGCGAGGACGTCGCTGCGCCGCGTAGTTGGTGGGTGGCACACGACGACGGCAAGCTGCTGGGCCTTGCCGGCGGTATGGTCGTGGACGGTGATGTGCAGATTCTGGATGTCGCCGTCGACTCGGCACATCGCCGTGAGGGCATTGCCCGCAAGCTGCTGTCGCATGTGAGCTATGATGCCCAGATGCTCGGCTGCACCACGGCTTCGCTCGAGGTCGAGGACGGCAACGAGGGCGCGATTGCGCTCTATGCCGCTCTGGGCTTTACCGAGGTGGGTCGTCGTCGTGGCTACTACGGTGTCGGCAAAGACGCCATCGTCATGACGGCCCCACTTCCCCTCGTACTTCCGGTCGACAATGCTTCGCCCGAGCCGACGGCGGCAGAGCAGCGCGTATGGCCGCTGCCTGCGCCCGGGCGCTCCGAGGGGGAGCGTGCCGAAATTGAGCGCCGCCGCCTAGTGCTCGCTATCGAGAGTTCCTGCGACGAGACGGCCGTGGCGATTATCGATGCGGATGGCAATATGCTGGCCAACCAGGTGTCGACGCAGATTGATTTCCATGCCCGTTTTGGCGGCGTGGTGCCCGAGATCGCCTCGCGCAAACACGTTGAGGTGATTGTGAGTGTCGTGGATGCGGCGCTCGAGGATGCCGCAGCATCGCTTGGTCTTGAGGGTGGGGCCATTGCTCCCAGCGAGCTTGCCGCCGTGGGCGTGACACAGGGTCCGGGCCTGGTGGGCGCCCTCGTGGTGGGCGTCGCCTTTGCCAAAGGCTTTGCCTACGCTGCCGGTAAGCCGCTCGTATGCGTCAACCATCTGGAGGGGCACCTGTTTGCCAACTTGCTGGCGCAGCCCGACCTCAAGCCGCCGTTCATCTTCACGCTTGTCTCGGGCGGGCACACCATGCTCGTGCACGTGAAGGCATGGGGCGACTACGAGGTACTTGGTGAGACGCTCGACGACGCTGTGGGCGAGGCCTTCGACAAGGTGGCCAAGGCGCTGGGCTTGGGCTATCCCGGTGGCCCCATCATCTCCAAGCTGGCCGAGACGGGCAATCCCCGCGCGATCGATTTCCCCCGTGCGCTTAACAGCAGGGGAGACTATCGCTTCTCGCTTTCGGGCCTCAAGACGGCGGTGACGCTCTACATCGAGCAAGAGACCAAGGCCGGGCGCACGATTCACCTTCCCGATCTGGCGGCTTCGTTTGAGGCAGCTGTCTTTGACGTGCAGTACAAGAAGGCCAAAAACGCATTGCACGCTACCGGATGCAAGGAATACTGCATTGGTGGCGGCGTCTCGGCCAACCCGCATCTGCGCGAGATGATGATCAAGAAGCTTGGGCGTCAGGGGATTCGCGTAACGGTGCCGCCCTTGTCTGCCTGTACCGATAACGCAGCCATGATCGCGGAGGTCGCTCGCCGTAAATTCGACCGAGGTGAAATCTCGCCGTTCGACGTCGACGCCGATCCAAACATGACGCTGTAGCTGGTACGGCGCGGTCCCCGGACGGAGGGGCCGGATATAAAGTTTCCTGCTCTACAGTCCTGCGCAAGACGAAGGCCACATTAAGTGGCCTTCTTTGCGTGCGGAACTCGCGACAAACCAAAACCATCTCGCCAGCCCAGCGACCATGGGGTCCCAAGGTTTTCAAAAAAGCGGTCGGCGCGCAGTGCGCCGACCGCCGATATATGGGGTCTGATGATTTTTACCAGCTAGGGCCTCTTACTCGTCTAGGAGATCCTCTGGCATATCATTGCCGTCGACCAGGTCGACTGGGGCCTCTTCGGTGTCGACTGCGGCCTCGGCGCCCTCGCCTTCGGGTTTCTCTTTGGCGGCCGTCATGCGGGCTACGGCGCAGATGCGGTCGTTGTCGTCGACGGTCATCATCTTGACTCCCTGGGTGGCGCGGCCAGTCTGGCTGATCTCGTCGGTCTTGACGCGAATGACCGTCGCGCCCTCCGTCACGATGAACAGCTCGTGCTGTGGGCCCACCGTCTTCATGGCCGCGAGGTTACCCTTACGCTCGGTCATTTGGATGGTGTAGACGCCCTGACCGCCGCGATTCTGCTCCGGATAGTCCGCGACCGGCGTGCGCTTGCCGTAGCCGCGCTCGGTGATGACGAACAGATCGCCGTTGCCGTTAGTGACTTCCATGCCCAGAACGCTCACGCCGTCCTTCAGACCGATACCGCGAACGCCGCTGGTATCGCGGCCGGTGGCGCGCACCTGCTCCTCGGAGAACATGATCGCCTTGCCCGCGGTGGTGGCCAGGATAATCTTGTCGCCGTCGCGCACGCGGCGCACGTTCAGCAGCGCGTCGTCGTCACGCAGGTTGATAGCGATCAGGCCGTCGCGACGGCTGCGGTCATATGCGCTCATCACGGTCTTCTTGACCATGCCACTCTTGGTGGCAAACATCAGGTACTCGTCGGCCGGGAACTCGCGGCAGCTGATGACGCTCGCGATCTTCTCGCCCTCCTCGAAAGGCAGCAGGTTGACGATCGCGGTACCGCGCGCCTGGCGCGTACCCACCGGCAGCTCGTGCACCTTCAGACGATAGACCTTGCCCTTGCTCGAGAAGAACAGCACGTACTCGTGCGTGGACGCGATGAACATCTCATCGATAACGTCGTCCTCTTTGAGGTTGACGCCCGACACGCCCTTGCCACCGCGCTTCTGGGCACGGTAGGCGGCCACCGGAATGCGCTTGACATAGCCGGTGTGGGTGATGGTCACAACCATATCCTCGTCGGCGATGAGGTCCTCGACATCCAGGTCCTTCTCAACCTGGCTGATCTCGGTGCGGCGCTTGTCGCCAAACTTCTTGGAGATCTCGCGCATCTCTTCCTTGATGACGCCCAGGATCTTCTCCTCGTGCGCCAGCAGGTCCTCGTAGTAGGCGATGGCGCGGCGCAGGCCGTCCAACTCTTCTTGGATCTTGTCGCGCTCCAGGCCGGTCAGGCGGCGCAGCTTCATCTCGAGGATGGCCGTGGTCTGCTCGGGCGTAAAGCCAAAACGCTCGATCAGGCGGCTGCTGGCCTCGGAGTCGGTCTGCGAGGAGCGGATAATGCTAATGACCTCATCGATATGGTCAAGGGCCATCAAGTAGCCCTCAAGGATATGCGCGCGGGCCTGGGCCTTCTTAAGGTCGAAGCGGGTGCGGCGGGTGACGACGTCGACCTGGTGGTCGATATAGTGCTGCAGCATCTCGCGCAGGCTCAGGCATTTGGGAACGCCGTTGACAAGCGCCAGGTTGTTGGCGCCAAAGGTCGTCTGCAGCGAGGTGTACTTATACAGGTTGTTGAGCACGACCTGCGGAATGACGCCCTTCTTGAGCTCGATAACCAGACGGATGCCCTTCTGGTTGGACTCATCGCGCATATCCGAGATGCCCTCGATGCGCTTGTCGTTGACGAGCTGGGCGATCTTCTCCTGCAGGGTGCCTTTGTTGACCATGTAGGGAATCTCGGTAAAGACCAGGCGGCTGCGACCGGTCTTGGTGGACTCCACGTGTGCCTTGGCACGCACGGTAATGGAGCCGCGGCCGGTCTCGTAGCTCTGCTTAATGCCGGCGCTGCCCATGATGATGGCGCCGGTGGGGAAGTCCGGACCGGGCATGATCTGCATGAGCTCGTCGACGGTGGCGTCGGGGTTGTCGATCAGGTAGCAGGTGGCCTCGATCGCCTCGGCGAGGTTATGCGGGGCGATGTTGGTGGCCATGCCGACGGCGATGCCCTGGCTGCCGTTGACCAGCAAATTGGGGAAGCGCGCAGGCAGTGCCACGGGCTCGGCGAGCGATTCGTCGTAGTTGGGCTGCCAGTCGACGGTATCCTTCTGCAAGTCACGCAACAGTTCCATGGCGGGCTTTGCCAGGCGGCTCTCGGTGTAACGCATGGCCGCCGCGCCGTCGCCGTCGATATTGCCGAAGTTGCCGTGACCGTCGATGAGCGGCGTGCGCATGGAGAACCACTGCGCCAGGCGGACCATGGCTTCATAGACCGCGAAGTCGCCATGCGGGTGGTACTTACCGATAACTTCGCCGACCGTCCAGGCCGACTTCTTATGTGGGCGGTTGGGGTAGATGCCGCTCTCGTTCATCGCATACAGGATGCGGCGGTGCACCGGCTTTAAGCCGTCGCGCACGTCCGGCAGGGCGCGCGCCGTGATAACCGACATCGAATACTCGATAAACGACTGCTTCATCTCGCGACCGAACTCCGAAATCTGGAGCTGACCGCCGTTGATATCCTCGCCGGCCGAGGCGCCACGGTCGACTTCGCCAAAGCTCTCCTCGAGCTCGGCGTCGTCTTCTTCCTCATCATCATCGGCATCGGGGTTATAGGCGTCCGGATCGCCGTCCTCGCCCTGCTCAGCACGGGCAAGCAGGCGTTTCAGATCATCGGGCATACCGGCATCGCCGGCCTCGCCCATACCCTCGTTATTGTTGATATCGTCTGCCACGTTACCTCCTCTTAAGCATCAAGGAAACGCGCGTCATGCGCATGTTTTTCAATGTACTCGCGGCGATAGCCGACCTCGGAACCCATCAGCTCGCGCACGGCGCGGTCCGCCACCACGGCGTCCTCGATCGACACACGCTGCAGGATGCGGGTCTTGGGGTCCATCGTCGTCGAGGCAAGCTGCTTGGGGTCCATCTCGCCCAGACCCTTGTAGCGCTGGACGGTATAGCCCTTGCGCTTTTTGGTGATCTTGCCGTCCTTGGCCTTGCCGTCCTCGTCGTTATCGTCGGGGTTCAGGCCCAGGCTCTGGATGGTGTCGCGCAGGATCTCGTCTTCGGGCTGGCGGCCGTTGGGATACACGTAGTGAATCTTGTTGCGCACCTTAATGCCAAAGATGGGCGGGCAGGCGACATAGACGTAGCCGGCATCGATCAGCGGACGCATGTACTTGTAGAAGAACGTCAGCAGCAGGATGCGGATATGTGCACCGTCGACGTCTGCATCGGTCATGATGATGATCTTGTGGTAGCGCGCCTTGGTGATATCGAAGTCGCCGCCGTCGCCGGCGCTCGTCGTGACGCCACAGCCGATCGCGGTAATCAGCGACTGGATGGTGTCACTCGAGAACGCGCGATGGTCACCAACGCGTTCGACGTTCAAAATCTTGCCGCGCAGGGGCAGAATCGCCTGGATGTCTCGGCGACGGCCGTCCTTGGCCGAACCGCCTGCCGAGTCGCCCTCTACGATGAAGAGCTCGGTCAGCTCGGCATCGCGCACCGAGCAGTCGGCGAGCTTACCGGGCAGGGACGCCGTCTCGAGCAGGCTCTTGCGACGCGTCGCCTCGCGCGCCTTGCGGGCGGCGTTGCGGGCCTTGCAGGCTTGCTGGGCCTTCTTGACGATCTCGCGGGCGGGCTTAGGATGCTCCTCGAGGTAGTCGGCGAGACCGTCGGTCACGATCTTGAGCGTCAGCGCGCGCATATAGGAGCTGCCGAGCTTTGCCTTGGTCTGGCCCTCAAACTGCGGGTCGGGCAGCTTGACCGAGATAACGGCCGAAAGGCCCTCGCGCACATCGTCGCCGGTCAGGTTGGCGTCTTTTTCCTTGAGCAGGTTCTGCTTGCGCGCGTAATCGTTGATCACGCGGGTGAGCGCGGTGCGGAAGCCCTCGAGGTGCATGCCGCCCTCGGGAGTGTAGATGTCGTTGGCAAACGACATGACGTTCTCGCCGTAGCCGCTATTCCACTGCAGGGAAACCTCGACCTCGCCCATCTTGGCCACAGGCGCGTCCGGGTCCGATTTGCCCTCGATGTAGATGGGCTCCTTAAAGGCCTCGGGGACGTCCTTACCCTCGTTGAGGAACTTGACGAAGTCGATGATGCCGCCCTCGTAGCAAAACTCCTCCACGTGGGGAGTCGCCTCGCGCTCGTCGGTCAGCACGATCTTGAGGTTCTTATTGAGGAACGCCGTCTCCTGCAGACGGTTGTGCAGCGTATCGAAATCGTAGATGCAGGTCTCGAAGATCTCGTCGTCGGGCCAGAAGGTGACGGTAGTGCCCGTCGAATCCGAGGTGCCCACGACCTCCATCTTCTTGACGGTCTTGCCGCGCGAGAACTCCATCTCGTAGGTGTTGCCATCGCGACGGACCTGAACGACCACGCGCTTGGACAGTGCGTTGACGACGGAGATGCCCACGCCGTGCAGGCCGCCCGAGACCTTATAGGCCGAGTTATCGAACTTACCGCCGGCGTGCAAGATCGTCATGACGACCTCGAGCGTCGGAATCTTTTTAACAGGGTGCTCGTCGACGGGGATGCCGCGCCCGTTGTCGACGACCGTGATGGAGTTGTCGGCGTGGACCGTCACCTGGATCTCGGTGCAGAAACCGGCCATGGCCTCGTCGACGGAGTTGTCAACGATCTCCCACACCAGGTGATGCAGACCGCTGGCGCTCGTCGAGCCGATATACATGCCCGGGCGCTTACGAACGGCCTCGAGACCTTCGAGAATCTTAATCTCGCCGCCATCGTAATCGTTTTCGTTTGCCACACGTCCTCCTTCAGTCAAGAAAATGTGTACAGCCTTACTAGTTTATCGTAAAAAAATACCCTCGGGAACGAGGGTATTTGGCTCTACAAGGCCACCAGATGCGATTTAAGGCTCTTTTTTGCTTTGCACGCCCTTGGCCCACTCGGCACTGGCTCTCATGGCGTTCTCGAGGGCCTCGCGCAGTTTTTGGTCTTCGATGGGCGCCACCTGGCGCTCAATCTCGGTGCGCTCGGCCTCACTTAGGTCGGCGTGCGGGGCCGACGGGCACTCGGTCGTCGCCGGGCGCAGGCGCTCCTTAGCGGCGGGCGGCGTGTGACCGGGTGCGGTGGTTTTGAACACCAGGCCGTCCACATGAGCACCGGCGCGCTCCATGCGCGCGCGGATGATCTCACGCAACAGCGTCATTTCCTGCGTCCACGAGGGCGAATCGAGATATACCAGCAGCTCATTGGACTCGGGCAGGTAGCGCAGACCCGTCACATGCCGCCCCTCGCGCGTGCCCGAGCACACCGCGTTCCACGCGCGATAGACCGCGCGCGACTCCTCGGCAGCCTCCATCTGTGCACGGCGCTCAGGTGTCGCGGCCGCCAGGATGCGCTGGCGCTCTGCGTTCAAAAACCCACTGAAGGCGACCGTTTCGCTCTCGCGCTCGTAATTAGCACGTCTCACCCATGCTCACCACCCTGGCTCGATCAAGCAGATCATCGGTAAAGTACCCCAGGTTGGTCGTGGTTATGACCGTCTGGATATCATCGCCGATCAGCCGCAGGAAAGCACCGCGGCGTTCGCCGTCGAGTTCGCTCATCACGTCGTCCAAAAGCAGCAATGGGGCGGTGCCCAGGACATCGCGAGCCACGGCCACCTCCGCCACCTTCCAGGCCAGAACCAACGTTCGCTGCTGACCTTGGCTGGCAAATGAACGGGCGGAGCGACCCGCCACGGTAAACTCAATCTCATCGCGATGCGGTCCCACCAACGTCACGCCGCGGCGAATTTCCTCGTCGGCGTGCTCATCAAGGGCAGCCAGCATGCGCTCGTACGCCCAGCCCTTCAGCTCTTCGCGATCATCGACCTGGGGCAAATCCCCCAGCGTGGACGTATAGGTCACGTTGGCAGCCTCACCGGATGCCACTTGCCCGTAGGCAGTGTGCACATGGCCCGCCAGCCGGTCGAGCAGAGCCAACCGGTGCACAAGCAGAGCCGAGCCCGCGCGGGCAATCGAATCGTTCCACGCGCCGAGCATCTCGCGGCAGCACCAGGTCTCCTTGAGCAAGGCGTTACGCTGGGTCACGCAGCGCCCATAGGTGCTCGCAAGATCGGCATAGCGTGCGCTCAGTTGCATGCCAAAGTCATCGAGGGCGGCGCGGCGCACACTGGCGCCTCGCTTAACCATGTCCAGATGGTCGGGGCAAAACAGCACGCTCGGCAGAACCCCGCGCACACCGGCGGCAGAACATCTCTTGCCGTTGCGGCTAAACGAGCGCTTACCGTCCTCCGCGCTCAACCCCATATCAAGCACGCGGCCGTCGCCCTCGAGCCTCAGCTCGATCTTGCACGAGCCCACGCCGTCATGGACGAGCTCGGCTGCGGTCGGATGCCTAAACGAGGCGCCGCTCGTCAGCAGCTGCAGCGCCTCTATGAGATTGGTCTTTCCCGCCGCGTTGGGTCCCGCAAGTATCGTCACGCCCTCGTCCAGGGTAAGACGATAGCTATCGAAGCTGCGGTAGTGCGCGACGGAAAGATCGCGGGCGAACATGGTCATGGCGCAACGCTAGATACGGACCGGCATGACCAGGTACAGGTAGTTGATCTTGTCGTAGGACTTGAAGATGCCCGCCTGCGAGTAGCTCTTGAGCTCCAGCGTGATCTCCTTCTCCTTGGACAGGGCATTGAGACAGCCGAAGATGTAGTGGTAGTTGAAGGCGATGGTACCCGACTCGCCCTCGGCCTCGACATCGATCGTCTCCTGCGCAAGGTCCTGGTCATTGGAAATGGAGGACAGGCCCATCTGCCCGTTCTCGACATCGATCTCGAACTTGACGGCGGGGTTGGCGCTCGCGATAACGGCCACGCGCTTGAGGGCGGCGTTAAAGGCGGCGACGTCGATCTTGACGCTCGTCACGCACGAATCGGGGATGAGCTGCTTGTAGTTGGGGTACACGCCCTCGATGCGGCGCGACACGTAGGTGGTATTGCCGGCCTCAAAGACGACCTGGGTGTCGGTAGCCCCGATCATGATGGTCGCCTGGCTGGCCATGATGTTCAGCGCGTCGTTAAAGGCGTCAGCCGGAACGTTGAGCTCAAAGGAGCCTTCGAGGGTCGATGTCTCGACCTGCGTATCGCACACGGCCAAACGGAAGGAATCGGTCGCCACCAGGCGCACGGTGTTGTTCTCGACCTTCATGTGCACGCCAGCCAGGATGGGGCGGGCCTTGTCGGTCGAGGTGACGCGCCACACGCGGCCGACCATTTCGGACAAGATATCGGTCGGCAGTTCCACGGCGCTCTCGATGGCATAGGCCGGAAACTCGGGGAAGTCATTGGCATCGAGCGTGTTCAGGCGGAAAGAGCTCTTCTCGCAACTGATCAGCACCTGGCGCTCGGACAGCTCAAAGGTGACCGGGGCATCGGGGAGGGTCTTGGTGATATTGGAGAGCATCTTACAAGGGATAACCATCTCGCCCTCTTCTTCGACATGCGCCGCGATGCGATGACGGATCGAGATGGTGTAGTTAGAGGTCTGGAATTCCAAGATGCCGTCTTGCGCCTTGACGAGCACGCCCGACAGGATGGGAAGGGTGGATGCCGAAGCGACGCCCTTCATAACGACGCCGATGGCTTGTGTAAGCGAGCTCTGGCTGACGGTGAACTTCATCTTTTAATACCTTTCTATAGATATAAATATCTTAATAATAGTAATAGTACTGACGAAACTGTTGATTACTCACAAAGACGCAGGTCAGACCCAGAAAGAGAATCGACAGCAACCTGTGTGCAACGGGGGTGGTTTTCCACGTTCAAAACCTGCGCAAAACTTTTCATCACCGCGGGTTGGGTTTTAAACACCTTATGCCCGTGGTTTCGACAAGTTTTCAACAGGTGTCTCCATTTCCCTACGAGCGCAGTGTAATTTTATCGCGCAACGATTTGAGATCTTCGGTGACGGTGCGGTCTTCCTGGATCATCTTCTGGACCTTTTTGTAGCTCGTGCTGACGGTCGAGTGGTTGCGGTTGCCAAATTCGGCGCCCACCGCCGTGGTCGTCATCTCGCACATCTCGATGGCCAGGTAGATAGCGATATGGCGTGCTTTGGCGATATTGGCGTTGCGACGCGGGCCGATGAGCTCCTCGTGCGTCACGCCGTACTGCTCTTCGATGACGGACTGAACCGTCTGAACGTTGATTTTTTTGGCCGATGTGTCGAAGTACTGGCTGGCGATGGCGTCGATATCGTCAAAGGTGAGCTCCCCGCCCTCGCGCTCGCGGTCGCCCGCCTCGCCAGCGCAGCGCTCGCAAAAGCTCTCGAGTTCGCGGATGTTGGTGCCCGACACCTCTGCCATGTGCTTAAAGTGCTCATCGGTCAGGTGCCCGCCGTCGCCCCCATATGCCGCCAGCAGCGAGTCGTCGCCTGCCTCGGGAGCGGCGACGATGGTGCTCTCGTAATAGCGCTGCAAGATCTTGTATTTCATCTCGTAGCTGGGCTCTGCGACCAGGCAGAGCATGCCGGCGTTGAAGCGGCTGGTCAGACGCTCGTCCATGCTCAGGTCCTTGGGGGCGCGGTCTGCCGCGATGACGACCTTCTTGTTGTTGCGGATGAACTCGTCCATGAGCTGGAAAAAGTAGTCCACGCTCGCGCGCTTGCCGATGATGTTTTGGATGTCATCGATGATGAGCACGTCCACGCCGTGGTACGCCTGCATGATGGGGGCGTTGCTCTTCTTTTGACGGTCGAACTCGGTCATCAGGTCGTCCAGATATGCCTGGGAGTTGGCATACTTGACCTTGATCTCGGGCGACTTCTCGGCGAGCTCGTTTTTGATGGCAAGCAGCAGGTGCGTCTTGCCAAGGCCCGATTTGCCGTAGATGAAAAGTGATGTGCATGTGCCGCGCTCGTCCGCGAGGGCGGCAAACTTGAGTGCCGAGCGATAGGCATGGCTGTTCTCGGGGCCGTAGACAAAGTTCTCAAAGGTGAATTTTGAGTTCGCGGCGAGCGGGGCTCCATCCGTATTCTGCTCGGCCGGCACGGTCGGTGCTGGCATGGGTGAAGCGGGGGTCGCAGCTTGCGTGGATTTAGTCGGCGCTCCGCCCTTCATCTGGTTCATCATGCGGCGAAAATCGTCGGCTGAGAGCGTGTTCTTGATTGCAATGCCCGAATCCGCGCCCGCCGCTGCGTCGTGAGCGATGGGCATGTGCGTGACGGGTGCGTTCGTTGACGTCGCCGCCGCGGTCGGCAACGGTGCCATGGTTTCACGGGAAACATCGCTGTGCTGGTGTTCGACCGTCGACGCGTCGCCTGCGGAGGCCGGCACCGCCGGGGAAGCAGCGGGAGCCGTGGCGGGCGCCGTGGCGGCAGCGGATTCCGTCGCGGCGCCTTGTGGTGCCACGATGTCGAGCGCAATCGGTGCAAAGGCGATTTCTTCCAGATAGGCCTCAATAGTCGGCTGATGCTTTTTGAGCTGCGCGATGGCAAAGCGCGAGGGGGCCTCGATCGTGAGCGTATCTTCGGTCAGGCTTATGGCGCGCGATTGCCCCAGCATGTTGATGAGGCGTGCATCTTGGCCGTCGCGCTGGCAAAAGGCGATGGCATCCCCCAGGATGATGCTTGCTTCCTCGTCCACTGTCTCTCCCGTTCTTTAGCTCTGAGCTCGCACGCGAGCGGCGCCGAGTTCGGTCAGATGGTATTTCTGGCCATGCTTGATGACCAAGCCGGCCTGCGCCAAGTCATTGAGCGTGCGTGACCAAGTGGGGGCCGAGTTTCCAAACGCCCTCGCCAGATCGGTTGCACCGCACGCTTGATTTTGCGCCAGATAGCCCAGCGCGGCGTTGCCGCGATCGCTTACGAACACGTCCGGTTGTGGCTGCACATACTGATTTGCTGCATTAGGATACATCATTTGAGCTGCTGGTTGTTGAGAACTCTGCACCGGCGGCATTTGCTGTTGAAAACTTTGAGGCCACTGTTGGTAAGGCTGCGGAGGCATCTGCTGGGCCCAGGGGTTGTACTGCTGCTGCGGCATCTGCTGGTACGGCTGCTGATATCCCTGCTGGTACTGCTGCGGGAACTGCTGGCCATACCCCAGTGGCGGCATCTGCTGATATGGATTTCCCTGTTGGTACGGCTGATAGCCCATTTGCTGGCCACCCAGTGCCCCCGTCGCCTGCTGCATTGCTGCTGCATCCTGATCCGCCAGCGGCATGGCCTCTGGCATGTTTGGCGGCATCGACATCGATGTCGCCTGGAGCTCTTGTGTAGGAAGCATTCCGGGCTGCTGTATCTGCCCCACGGGGGGCTGCATCTGCTGCGTTGCCATGGGCTGCTGCGCAAAAGCTCCCGGCAGGGGATATGTGGGCTGCTCCGTCTCGGGCCGCACGGCAGCACCGCGTCCGCCGGCGCGCTCGATTTCCTGCACGCGTTTAGGGTCCAGGCTTACCGTAACCACGGTGCCGTTGCCCATGTTGTCCTCGATGGATACGGCACCGCCGGCGTTTTCCAAATACTCCTGCACCATGGGAAACCCTGCTCCGGTTCCACGGATATAGCGCTTCATCTTGCTGTTTGCGCTGGTAACGCCAAAGTCGAAAGCGCGTTCCTTGTCGTCGATGCCGGGTCCTTGATCAGCAAAGCGGATGGTGTCTCCGCCGTCCAGAATCGAGATGATGGGCTCGGCAAAGTGCGCGTGGATAAAGTTTTCGATAATCTCGCGGATGACCATGAGCGAGATATGGCCACCTTGTTCTTTCATGCACTGGTAGACGGTGTTGGTCGTCTCTTCCAAATACGTGCGGACATCTTGCGGATCAATGACGATCACACGCGGTGTCGACAGCATGTCGTCATAGACGGCGATGCGCGCGGCGTACATGGCTTTTGGCGCCTGCGTGGTCGTCTGCTCGCCTTCCGCACGCTCTTCGCGCACGCCGGTGATGTGCTCGTTGTCGGGTGCCGGGTCTCCGGAATCGACCATGGTGTAAAAGTCGTCAGACATGCCGCTCGCAATCTTTCAAAAGGTTTCGGACAAATAGTAGCTCACCGTGCAATGTTTCTCATCTTTCGACAACTTTTCAAAACCTGTTGAAAACTTTGGAAAACGGACGAAAAGTTCTCAACATTGCCAACATGACCTGTCGAAAACTCGATGAAATATCGTGAAAAGTTGCCATGTACCGCTAAATCGAGCTTGGCTTATGGGGGAACCGTGTGAACTGCGCAACCTTTTACCTTTGATTTCTTGACATTTGAACATTGATTTCCCTACAATCTTCAAGCTCACGTGTCTATATCTGCGTCCGCGCTCCCGCGGACACTCGAAATGCAGCAGGAGGAACTTAAGATGAAGCGTACGTATCAGCCTAATAAGCGTAAGCGTGCCAAGACCCATGGCTTCCGTGCCCGTATGGCCACCAAGGGTGGTCGTGCCGTGCTCGCCCGTCGCCGCGCCAAGGGCCGCAAGCGTCTCACTGTCTAGCAGCGATACACACATCTCGCATGAAGACTATTAAGTCTCGGCAAGATTTCGAGCATGTGTTCAGTCAGGGGCGTCGTTTCAATCACCCTCTGATTCGAATGACCATATGTGAATCGGTTGGCGAAGGCGACTCCGGAAGGGTCGCCTTCGTTGGTGCTAAACGGCTCGGTTGTGCAGTTGTGCGCAACCGTTCTAAGCGTGTGATGCGCGAGGCCGCCCGCAGCTGCGGATTTCCCGTTGCGGGTTATGACATCATCTTGTTCGCAACTCCCAAGACGAGGGTTTCCTCGCCGCAGGAGATGGACAAGGCATTGCGTTCGCTTGTGAAACGCGCCGGCGTTGCCGGGGAGGAGCGATGAGCAATCACGTTTTGCGACGTGTTGCCATCGCTCCTATTCGCATATATCAACAGGTTATTTCGCCCTTATTGCCTGACGCCTGCATTTATTACCCAACGTGCTCGCAATACGCCGTCCAGGCGATTGAGAAGTACGGTGTTTTGAGAGGCTGCTGGCTTGCCGTGAGGCGCATCGCTCGCTGCAATCCCCTGCACGTCGGCGGTTATGACCCTGTGCCCTAGCGGGCACTCGCTATCGGAGGAAAACTTACATGTGGGATTGGATCGTTAACATCCTTTTCGAGCTGCTCAAGCTCATCCAGACCTTTGCGGTCGACTGGGGCCTGTCCATCATCATCCTGGTGGTCATCATCCGTCTGCTGCTGACGCCGCTTATGCTCAAGTCGACCAAGTCGACGGCTCGCATGCAGGTGCTGCAGCCCAAGATGCTCGAGATCCAGGAGCGCTATGCCGACGATCCTCAGCGTCAGGCCGAGGAGATGCAGAAGTTCTACAGCGAGAACAAGTTCAACCCCATGGCTGGTTGTCTGCCGCTGTTGATCCAGATGCCTGTCCTGTTTGCCCTGTTTACGCTGCTGCGTAACCTGCCGCAGTACTTTAACGACGGCACGTTCTCGTTCTTCAACATCCTGCCCGACCTGACCACCACGCCGAGCGCTTCCTTTGCCGATGGCTTTATGGTTGCGCTGCCTGCGCTGGTCTGCCTGATTCTGTTCGCCGTCCTGACCCTGATTCCGCAGCTCTATATGTCGCGCAACCAGACCGGCCAGCAGGCTCAGAGCATGCGTATGATGGCTGTTGTCATGACGGTCATGATGCTTTGGATGGGCTGGAGCCTTCCCGTTGGTGTTCTGCTGTACTACGACGTCTCGTCTGCTTGGCAGGTTATCCAGCAGATTTTTGTGACGCAGAAGGTTATCGAGAAGGCCAAGGCCGATGAGGAGGAGCGTCTTAAGAACGCGCCGCTGCAGGTTGAGGTCACTCGTCGCGAGAAGAAGCCGCGCCCGCACAAGAAGAAGTAGTGGGATATCAATCTTATTTAGGTACCTAACTTTTGGAGTACGTTATGTCTGAAGAGATCATCGAGGATATGCTTGAGGAGGTTGCCCCGCAGGTCGCGGGCGATTATCCCGAGATTGCACAGCGCTACAAGGCTGGTGAAGAGCTGACCGATGAGGAGCTCGACACCATTGCCGATGTTGCGATTTCCATCCTGCGTTCCATCCTTTCGCACTTCGATGCCGCCAACTCTCCTATTGATGAGTATGAGGGCGACGAGGGTGAGCTGATTCTGGATGTAACGGCTCCCGACCTTGCTGTTCTCATTGGCCGTCATGGTCGCACTCTTGATGCTCTTCAGGTAATGTTCTCTTTGCTGGTGAGTCGCAAGCTTGGCTTTAGGTATCCGGTTGTAGTGGACGTCGAGGGATACAAGAGCCGCCGCCAGGACAAGGTCGCCTCCATGGCTCAGTCTGCTGCCGAGCGTGCCATCCGCACTCATAAGAGTGTTTCGCTTCCGCCCATGAATGCCTACGAGCGCCGACTGGTTCACATTGCACTTCGTGGCAATGATGCCGTCGATACTCATTCTGAGGGTTCTGACCCTGATCGCCATGTGGTGATTGTTGCTCGATAATCTACTCGAGCTTATGCTAAGGGGACGTGGTTTCCACGTCCCCTTTTTTTGTCAAAAGTTCTCGATACACTAATTTTTGTCAGAAAGGAGCTTTCGTTGTTAGTACTTACTGATCAGCAAGCTGACGAGATGTTGAGTCGTCTAACTTCCTATTGCAAAGAGTATTCCTTGAGCGTAACTGATGTTGAGCTGAGGAAATGTATCCAGCATTTGGATTTGGTTCTGGAAACAAATAAGACAACGAATCTTACCCGTATCCTTAACGTAGAAGATGCTGCGGTACTTCATATCCTCGACTCACTTGTTTTGCTCCCCTATATCAATAAGGCTCCTGAGGGAGCTTTGCTCGATATGGGAACAGGTGCGGGCTTCCCTGGTATTCCTTTAACCATAACCGCGCATCGTAAAGCTACTTATATTGACTCTGTTGGCAAGAAGGTTGATGCTGTTAATTCTTTTGTTCATGCTCTTGGATTGAAACGTGCTCATGCGGTTCATGATCGTCTTGAAGAATATGCTCGAAGCCATAAGAAGCAGTTCTCTGTTGTAACCGCCCGCGCACTGGCCCCTCTACCGATACTTGTTGAGTATGCGGCTCCGTACCTCAAGGATGGAGGGCTATTTGTTATCACCAAGGGCAATCCTTCGGATGAGGAGCTTGCTTCTGGCATGTCAGCCGCAAAGATTTGCGGCTTCACTTTGCTTCTGAATGACGCTATCGATTTGCCTGAGGGCCTGGGCCACAGGGAGTTTATTGTTCTTAAGAAGAGTCATCCAGCATCCGTTTCATTGCCTCGTGCAAATGGCATGGCAAAGAAGAATCCGCTTGCCTAGATGTTTCACGTGAAACATAATGGATACTAACAACTTGCAGTGTTTCACGTGAAACATGGCGGTTGATATCGAATCGGAATGTTTCACGTGAAACATCCTCCGTTTGACAGCTTTAATACACACCAGGAGGGACCGTGGGATTTCGCGACGTTAAGCGTTCTAAGAGCGCAAAAGACACGCGTATCATTGCAATCATCAATCAAAAAGGCGGCGTCGGCAAGTCAACGACGGCTGTAAACCTTGCAGCAGCACTGGGTGAGCAGGGTCGTAAGACGCTGATTGTCGATTTTGATCCGCAGGGAAACAGCACCAGTGGATTCGGAATTGAAAAAGAAGACCTTGATCACTGCATCTATGATGCATTGCTGAATGATGTGCCGGCAGAATCGCTTATCCTTGATACAAATTGCAAAAAGGTATTCGTAATTCCGGCAACAATTCAGCTTGCAGGCGCCGAAATTGAGCTCGTAAGCGCAATTGCTCGTGAAACCCGCCTCAAAGATTTGCTTGAGCCGATTCAGGACGAGTTCGATTTTATTTTCATTGACTGTCCTCCTTCGCTCGGCTTGCTTACCATCAACGCCTTGACCGCAGCAGACAGCGTTTTGATTCCAATCCAGTGCGAGTATTACGCACTCGAGGGCGTTACGAAGCTGCTTGAGTCAATGAAGATGGTCAAATCACGTCTGAACAAGGGTTTAGACACCTATGGTGTGCTTATGACCATGTATGACTCGCGTACTTCTCTGTCGAATCAGGTTGTTGAGGAGGTTCAATCGTACTTTGGTGACAAGGCGTTTAAGACGCTGATCCCCCGTACGGTCAAAATCTCCGAAGCTCCGTCTTTTGGAGAGCCGGTAATTACCTATGCACCTCAAAATAAGGGTGCAAAAGCATATATGAACCTTGCAAAAGAGGTGATCAAGCGTGCCTAGTGTAAAGAAACGTGGCGGATTGGGACGTGGACTCAATGCTTTGGTCTCAGAGGCCGAGTATGAGACCGGTGGTTCGGCTGCATCGGCTTCAAATGCCACATCTGAAACAAAGCTACCTATTGAGGACATCGTTCCCAACCCAAATCAGCCACGAATTCACTTTAACGAAACTGAACTTCGCGAGTTGAGCGAGTCAATCCAAGAACATGGCGTTTTGCAGCCACTTTTGGTTCGCAAACATGGAAACGGCTATGAGATCATCGCTGGTGAGCGTCGTTACCAAGCGTCAAAGCTTGCAGGTCTTGAGGAGCTGCCTGTCATCATTAAAGATGTTAATGATGAAGAGATGCTTGCTCTTGCACTTATCGAAAACCTTCAGCGTTCTGATCTGAATCCTGTCGAAGAGGCTAAGGGCTATCGCCAGCTCATAGATGCCAGCGGTATGACCCAGGAGGCATTGTCAAAGGCTGTAAGCAAGTCACGCTCTGCAATTACAAACTCGCTACGCCTTCTTGATCTTCCCGAAGTTGTTCAGCAGATGATATTTGAGGGCAAACTTACTGCTGGTCATGCACGTGCGATTCTTGCAGTTCCCTATGAGGATGCTCGAATTCGACTTGCTGAGAAGGTTGTTGCAGAGGGCCTTTCCGTAAGAGCGACAGAAAATCTTGCTCCGTTGTTTTCTGCCGGAGAGACACCTAAGACTCCGAGGCCTGCAACGCCTCAGTCTTTTAAAAAGGCTGCCCGCGTGCTTCGTCAGGTTTTTAATACCAACGTGCGTGTGAAGAGCTCGCGAGGAAAGAATAAGATTGAGATTGAGTTTAAAGACGAGGAAGAGCTCTCTCGTATTCTTGGCGAAATGATTCAGTTTGATCAAGGAGGCCAAGATGAGGAATAGAATTTTAACTGCGATTGCATTGGCGACGACTGTCGCGGTTGGTGCCTTTGCTGGCTATAAGATCGCGACAGACGATGAGCTGCGAGGTCGTTTGCTTCGTAGCGCGCAAGATATTGTCGATACATCCAAGAAGAAAATGGATGTTATGACAGAAGATGTTGCCATGCGCACTGCTCAGGTAACGAAGAATCCCAAGATTAATCAAGGTTGGGTTAGCAACCAATGGGAAAATGTAGGCTATTAGGTACCTAACAATTACTTAGCATATTTTGAGGGGTTCTTGTCTGATTCACGAGGCAAGGACCCCTTATTTTGGCCGTAAAAAATGGGACAGGTAGCAGCTGATTCAAAATTAAGGCCAATAAATGAAACGGCCCCGGTTGCATATCTTGCAACCGGGGCCGTTCGATGTTTCACATGAAACGTTTTGGGGTGCGACTCCCCTATGCGTGCTTCTGAACTTTGAAGCGCTGCTTCAGCTGTCCGCAAGCGGCGTCAATATCGTTACCACGGGAGTTACGAATCGTGGTCTCGATGCCACGAGACTCAAGGCGACGCTGAAGATCCTCAACCTTATGAATCGGCGATGGCTTGAGCGGGCTGCCCTCGATGTCGTTAAGCTGGATCAGGTTAACGTGGCACAACGTTCCATCGCAGAAGTCGCAGAGCGCCTGCATCTCGGGATTCGTATCGTTGACGCCTTCAATCATGGCATACTCATAAGTCGGGCGGCGGCCAGTCTTCTCAGTGTAGAGCTGAAGCGCCTCGTGAAGGCGAAGCAGCGTGTACTTCTTAACGCCGGGCATGAGCTTGTTGCGCGTCGACTGGATGGCGGAATGCAGGGAAACGGCAAGCGTGAACTGCTCGGGGATGTCGGCAAATTTGCGAATACCGGGAATAACGCCGCTGGTAGAGACGGTGAGATGACGAGCGCCGATACCGATGCCATCGGGGTCGTTGAGGATTCGCAGCGCCTTGAGAACCTCGTCGTAGTTGGCAAACGGCTCACCCTGGCCCATGAAGACAACGCTCGTGGCGCGCTCGCCAAAGTCGTTGGATACATGAAGTGCCTGGTCGACGATCTCTTGAGCGGTCAGCGAGCGCTTGAGGCCGTTGAGACCGGTAGCGCAAAAGGCGCAGCCCATGCCGCAGCCTGCCTGGGTGGAAACGCAGACGGAAAGCTTGTTACGACGGGGCATACCGACAGTCTCGACGGAAACGCCGTCGTGGTACTCGAGCAGATACTTACGAGAGCCATCTTTGGAAACCTGCTTGGTTAGTTCAGTCGGCGTGTCAAAGGCAAAAGCCTCTTTAAGCTGCTCGCGGAAAGCCTTGGGAAGGTTGGTCATATCGTCAAACGAACAAACGTTCTTCTCGAAGACCCATTCGATGAGCTGCTTCGCGCGGAAGGCGGGCTGGCCAAGTTCGGCCACGAGCTCGCGAATATCGTTTTGGCTCAAGTCGCGAATGTCCTGAGATTTAGTCCTGGGATTCATGGAAGCCTTTCGATTTTGGGGAAACGTAGAGGGTATCGCTACAATATGGTATCAGCTGCAGAAATTATAGAGGAGGAGTCTGCCCATGCCGGGTAAAAGCCTAGAGAACATGCACGTAGCGGTCTTGGCGGGCGGTCATTCCGCCGAGCGCGAGATCTCGCTCAATTCGGGAAAGAACGTTGTGGTGGCACTGAAGGAAGCCGGCTACACCTCGGTGGATCTGCTCGACACGGCCGCTGATGATTTTATGGTAACCATGGCGACCGGCGGCTTTGATGTGGCGTTTATCGCCATGCACGGTGCCGGCGGCGAGGATGGCGCCATGCAGGGTGCCATGGAGACCCTGGGTATCCCCTACACGGCCTCGGGCGTGCTTGCCAGCGCCTGCGGTGCCGACAAGGAAGTCTCTAAGCTCCTGTACGCCAAGGCGGGCATTCCCATTGCCCCCGGCCTTGCGCTCGAGGTGGGCGATGAAGTCGATATCGATCATATCGTCGAGGTCTGTGGCGAGCACTGCTTTGTGAAGCCGGCCGTCAACGGTTCCAGCTATGGCATTTCCCTGGTCCATGAGCCCTCCGAGCTGCCCGCGGCAATCGCCAAGGCGTTTGAGTACGGCGACAAAGTGCTGGTCGAGAAGTGCATCGAGGGTACCGAGATCACCGTCGGCGTATACGGCGAAGATGACGTGCGCGCTCTGCCGATTGTCGAGATTCGTAAGCCCGAGGACTGCGAGTTCTACGATCTGGACGTGAAATATGTCGACCCTACGGACATCCATCGCATTCCGGCGCAGATTTCACCCGAGAACTACGCTCGTGCCCAGGAGCTTGCCTGTGCCGCTCACAAGGCCCTCGGGTGCCTGGGTATCTCGCGCAGCGACTTTATCGTGAGCGAGGACGGCCCCGTTATCCTCGAGACCAATACCATTCCCGGCATGACCGATACGTCGCTGTATCCGGATGAGATCCGCCACACCGACGACATGACGTTCCCGCAGGTCTGTGACAGTCTGATCCGTATGGGTCTTCGTCGAGCGGGCATTGCATGCTAATCGAGGACGCGGTTTCGTCAGGAACGCCGCAGTTTGTCATCGACTCCTATGCCACGCTAGCCGAACGCGCCAAAACGCAGTCCTTCGGCCTCATCGAGGAAGATGTGATTGTCCTCGATACCGAGACCACGGGTCTTTCGGTGCAGGACAACGAGCTGATCGAGATCTCGGCGGCCCGTCTTTCGGGCCGCGAGGTTATCGACCGCTTCGATACCTTCGTGCATCCCAAGCAGCTGATTCCTGCCGAGATTACCGAGCTCACGAGCATTACAAATGCCGATGTGGCAGATGCCCCGTCGGCCGTTGAGGCCGTCGCCGCCCTCGCCGATTTTGTCGGTGGTTGCCCGGTGATTGCACATAACGCCACGTTCGACCGCTCGTTTATCGAGTCGGTCAAAGGCGGCGTCAATGTGAGCGATATTTGGATCGATTCGCTGGCGCTGTCGCGAATCGCGCTTCCGCGCCTGGCCTCGCACAAGCTGTCTTTTATGGCCGATCTGTTTGGCTGTGACTCGGTATCACACCGTGCCAATGCCGACGTCGACGCCCTGTGTGGCGTATGGCGCGTGTTGCTTGTGGCACTCACCGACTTGCCCCAGGGCCTCATGGCGCGCCTAGCCGACATGCATCCGGATGTGCCTTGGTCCTATCGTCCTATCTTCTCATTCTTGGCAGGGCAGAACCCTGGTTCTATCTTCTCTCTCAGCGCCGCTCGTACTGACGTTCTCAAGGCCGATCGCGCCGACGATCGGGTGGACGCCGACGAACTGCCGGTCCTCAAGATGCCGAGTCGTGAGGAGATTGAGGCAGACTATGCGCCAGGTGGCCTGGTCAATCGCATGTATCCCACTTACGAGCCGCGTGATGAGCAGATCGCGATGGCGCTCGAGGTCCGCGATGCGCTGGTCACGGGCACTCATCGTGTAATTGAGGCGGGCACAGGCGTCGGCAAATCGATGGCCTATCTGGTGCCTTTTGCCGAGGCGGCACGCCGTAACAACATCACGGTTGGTATTGCGACCAAATCGAACAATCTTGCAGACCAGCTCATGTACCATGAGCTGCCAAAACTTGCCGAGCAACTGGACGGTGGTCTGTCATTTTGCGCTCTCAAGGGCTATGACCACTATCCGTGCCTGCGCAAGCTTGAGCGCATGAGCCGAGGCCAGGTCGAGATTACCACCAAGCGCGATCCGGCGGACACGCTCACGGCGGTCGCGGTCATTATGGCGTACGTCTGCCAATCAGCCGATGGCGACCTCGACTCGCTTGGCATTCGGTGGCGCAGCGTCAACCGCCCCGACTTTACGACGGCCTCGCGCGAGTGTGCTCGCCGCCTCTGCCCGTTTTTCCCTGATAAATGTTTGGTCCACGGCGCTCGCCGTCGTGCGGCGCATGCCGATGTGGTGGTCACCAACCATTCCCTGCTGTTCCGCAATGTTGCGGCCGAGGGCAGGATTTTGCCTCCGATTCGTCATTGGGTAATCGACGAGGCTCATTCTATCGAGCGCGAGGCGCGCCGTCAGTGGGCGCGCGTGGTGTCGGCGGACGAATCACGCGTTCTGTTTGAGCGCCTGGGTGGCTCGAGCACCGGTGCGCTAAGCCAGGTCTCCCGTGATTTGGCAACCTCCGAGGGCTCTACGCTCTATTTGGGCCTTACTGCCAAGGCGACGTCGACGGTTGCGCGCGCGAGCATGGCAATCGCCGACGTGTTCGATGGCGTTCGCGAGCTCGGCCGCCGTGCCCGTGGGGGTTATGACAATGCCAATCTATGGATTGGCCCCGAGCTGCGCGAATCTGACGACTGGCATGATTTCTTACCGTCGGCCTACACTGCCATCGACGCATTGGAACAAGCTGACAAGAGCGTCGACGCGCTGGTGCAAGCCGTCGCCGCCGACAAGCCCGAGGTTGTTGTCGACCTGGGTGATATTTCGCGCCGCCTGCACGAGCTGGCCGAGAACCTCAAACTCATCATTGACGGCACCGATGAACACTACGTGTATTCGCTGCAGGTCAATCGCAGGCTGCGTGCCGGCGGAGAGTCAATGACCGCAGAGCGCATCGACATTGGCGAGGCCTTGGCAACCGAGTGGCTGCCCGAGGTTCACACGGCTATCTTTGCCTCGGCGACCATGACGGTGTCCAAAAGCTTTGAACACTTTAACCACGCGGTCGGTCTCGATCGCATCGGTGCTTCAACATCCTCGTCGCTGCACTTGGACTCGAGCTACGACTTCGATTCGAACATGGCTGTAGTCGTTGCGGGCGATATCCCCGATCCGCGCGATCGTGAGAGCTATCTTACAGCGCTCGAGCGCGTGCTGGTCGACGCCCATCTTGCCATGGGCGGATCGGTGCTCACACTGTTCACCAATCGGCGCGACATGGAAGACCTGTACGCCCGCGTTGAGCCTAAGATGGCCCGTGCGGGTCTGGAGCTCAGCTGCCAGCAGCGCAACTCATCTCCTCGTCGCCTGCGCGACCGGTTTATCAACGAGCCGACCTCGTCGCTTTTTGCCCTTAAGGCCTTCTGGGAGGGATTCGACGCCAGCGGCGAGACGCTGCGCTGCGTCATCATTCCCAAGCTGCCGTTCTCGAGTCCCACGGACCCGCTCTCGTGCGAGCGCAACCTGCGCGAAGACCGCGCTTGGGCGCGCTATTCGCTGCCCGAGGCGGTGCTCGAGGTCAAGCAGGCGGCCGGCCGCCTTATCCGCTCGTCGACCGATTGCGGCGTGCTGATTCTGGCCGACCCGCGCCTGGTGACGAAGGGCTACGGAAAGAAGTTCTTAACGTCGCTGCCCACGAGCTCCTACCAGCGCATCGAATCGGCGCAGATCGGGCACTATCTGCAACTGTGGCGCGCACGCCACGAGCGGCGTCGCTAAAGCGGACAGACGAGGGTTTTTGCCATATCGCACAGACGCTTTGACAGGGCGGGGTCATCCAAGATGCGGATGGCTCCGCCCGCTGCGATTATCTGGCTCAGTAGCCAACGCTCGGAGCCGTAATGCACGGTTACCGTTGCCGTGTCTGCCCCGCTGCGCTCGATTAGGGTGATGCCGGCCCAGTCCAGATGCTCCGCCATATCGAATGGCATCAGGAGCTTTGCGCTACGCTGCGTCCGGGCAAGGGAATCGTGGAGGGATGCGACATCCGGTGCGTGAGGCACGACGGAGTCTTCCGTCAAGGCGAGTCCCTCGATTTTATCCATGCGATAGGTGCGCTGTTCATCGACCGCGACATCCCAGGCAATCAGATACGTTTGATCGCCGTTTGTTGTGATGCGCAAGGGGTCGACCAAACGCTCGCGCGCTTGTGTGTCATCCATCGAGCGATACGAGATGCGGCAGCGAACGCCGTCCCGAATGGCGCAGCTCAGCTGCTGCCAGTGCGATCCGTGGGCGACGGTGTCAAAGACGCGCTGGTTGTAACCGAGCTCTTTGGGAAGAAGAGCTCGCCGTATTCGAGCCGCCGCCTGGGGTTCGATCCCCAATGATTCAAGTTCATGGTTGAGCACAGCGCCCTCGGCGGCACTCAGGCGTAGCGGCAGCACGCGCCCCGCATCACCGGTGAGGACCACGCACTCGCCGCGGCGTTCACAGATAATACGTGCGCCCGATTCTCGGTCCGCAAGCGTCGAGACGATCTCGAGAATCTCGTCGAGTGATGCCCCCGTGATATCAAAGCGGCTGCAAAGCTCGTCTCGTGTCATGCCATTCTCGCCGGCGGCGTAGAGGGCCTCCATGATGTCGATGGCGCGCGAGAGTCTTTGCTCGCTGGTGAGTTTACGCGCGGGCATGCTCGTGCACCGTCCTTTCGATGAGGCGATTCCACGCCTGCTTGAGAGCATCGGGGGCGACGGGCTTCATGCCATCCATGGCATGGGCCATGCAAAACGAGGCTGCGGCTTCAAAGTCGCGCACGTCAACGGTCCAGGTCCACTCTGCTTCGGTGCGCGTGAGTTCGCCTCGTCCGCGTGTGAGACCGCTGACCATATCGGCCTGCGCCTCACGCGCGAACGAGAACGTAGCCGCAACGGGTGGACGGTCGGCAAAATCGAACTCAAAGAATAAGTAATCGTTGAGGTTGAAATCCGCAGGAATGGCGTAGGCTTTCGAAGGTCTCCAGGCGCGAATGATGCGGTCACAGCGGAATGTCCTGATGTCGTCGGTGGCATTGTCGAGGCCGCAGAAGTATGCCGTACCCTCGCGTTCGAACATGCCGTAGACGCAAACGGTCCGCTCGCGTTGTTCACCGCGCCCGTTTTGGTACAAAAAGCGCAGCGCGCAACGCTCGGCAAAGGCACTCCATACCGCATCGACGGCGGGAGAGCGGCGGATCGGTGCCTCTCCTGTCGTCGACATGCCGGTGAGGTAGGCAATCTTGGAGCGAATGTCGGCAAGCGGCGCGGCAAAGGCGGATGAGCCTGCCGCGAGTGTCTGGTCGATGGCATTGAGCAGGATGTCGGCATCGTCTGCGGTGATGAGACCGCCCGCGGCAAACGTATGCTCGCGGTCGATCGTCCACGAGCTTTCCTCGGTTTCCTGCGCTCCGGCAGCGCGAACCTCCCTGATAACGATGCCGCGTTCGAGCAGCTTGTCGCGATCGCGGCGGAACTTGCGTTTGTCTGAGTCGATATTGCCCGAGCCGTACCCCAAATCGGAATCCAGGACGATTTGCTCGGTCGTCAGCGGTTCGGGAGAACTGTTGAGTACAAAGAAAAGGTTGAGGATGCGCTGAGCCGTTTTATCGAAACCGGGCTCGGCTGCCCCCTTTTTAATTGTCGCGGTCGTGTCGCTTGCCGTCATAGAGTCCTCGCATGAGAAGGTGGTTTGCTGCCATGATTTTAGTCCGATATGGAGATTAGGCTATATCCTTGTCCGCTCGGGGCGTTAAGATGGCCCGAATTCGGTCGTTTGCGCTCGCTCGGGGTATACTTTCGACTATATACGGTTCTAATGTGCATGCATTGGGCCTATTTGTCGGATTATGGATGTGGAGCGCACATGGCGAACACCCAGAACTATATTAACCACCTGCTGCAGAACACCGGCATTACGCCGGCATGCAGCGAAGAAGAGCGCTTGGCTGCCGAGGATATCGCTCAGATCTTCCGCAACCACGGCTTTGATCCCGAGGTTCAGGAGTTCAATGCCCCGGCGCCCAGTAGATTGGCGTTTGCCGTTACCGGTATTCTTGCGTTTGCCGGCGCCCTGCTGATGGGTATCGGCGGCGGTATCGGCTTGGTCGGCACCTTGCTGGCCATTGTCGGTGCCGTTCTTTACGTGCTCGAGCGCACGGGCCACCCCGTGGTTTCGCGTCTGGGCAAGACGGGCGTGAGCCAAAATGTCATCGCCTACCACAAGGCCTCGGGCCCGCTCGCGTCTCCGCGCAACCGCCCGGTGGTCGTTGTCGCACACTACGACTCTCCCCGTGCTGAGCTGCTCGCCCGCGAGCCCTATGCTTCGTATCGTGCGCTCATTGCCAAGCTGTTGCCCGTTGCCACGGTTGCCCCTGCTGCCGTTGCCATCCTGCGTATCCTGCCGCTCCCCGGCGCGCTCAAGGTTCTGCTGTGGATTGTCGCGATCCTCGCTTCCCTCGTTGCACTTGCCAACGCGGCAAACATCATCTCTAACCGCCACATTCTTCCCTATACGTCCGGCGCGGTGTGCAACAAATCTTCTGTCGCCGCTATGCTCGGCGTTATGGACAACGTTGCTCCCTTCCAGGGTGAAAACGAGTTTCCCGACGATGTTCCGTTCGATACCTATTTTGGGGAGCAGAAGCGTCGTGCCGAGGAAATGGCGCGCGCAGCGGCGGAATATGCCGCGGCCCAGCAGCAAAACGACTACGGCAACACCATCGAGTACGAAGAGCCTACCTACGCCGAGGACGAGTTCGGTCAGCCGATTGCTCCCGACACTCAGACCGAGCCCGAACAGGGTGAGGCTTTCGACGAGCAGATCGAGGGCTTTGAGGGTGCGTCTGCCGACGAGACGCTGATCGGCGCCATCGTGCCCGAGGATCAGAATCAGGCTGTCCAGGCTGAAGAGTTCAATGACGAGGTTTCCGCTGCCGAGCCGGTGGAGGAGCCTGTCGCGGCCGAGCCCGAGCCCAAGCTCTATCGCAATGCCGCCGGCAACATCCGCTTTGGTTCGGATGCCATCCGTGCGCTCGGAATGCTTCCCGAGTCCTGCACGCTCGATTACGAGGAGGGCGAGGAGCCGACGTTTGAGACCGAGCCTGCCCCCGTCGTGACTGCGCCTGCGCCCGCTGTCACCGTGGATGATGAGTCTGCCGCGGTTGCCGTTGCCGTTGCCGAGCCCGAGGCGGTGTCCGCGATCGATCCCGCGGCAGGACTGGACATTTTGGCTCCCGCCGCGCCGGCGCAAGACGTTGCGGACGAGTCTGACGACGATTACGTTGAACAGCCGAGGCGCGTGTCTTACGAGAGCGATACTGATTTCTCGGCCGAGATTCCCGCGGCAACGCCCCATGCCGACATTGCATCCGCGTTCTCGTCGATTGGCGCCAGCGCTTCCAACTTCTTTAAGGGTGCGCTTGCAAAGGGCAAGAAATTTGTCGACGATTTCGAGGAGAAGCGCGCTGCCGCACGCGAGGCTGCCGAGCAGGAGGCTATCGCTCAGCAGCAGGCAGCTGAGGCGGCACGTGAGCACGCGGCGCAAGAGTTCGAGCAGAACGAGGCTATGCAGTCCGCGCCCGTTGACGCCGCCGAAGCTACAACGTCCTTTGAGTCCCAGCAACCGGCGTCCGCGGATGTTGTTGAGGCGACGACGTCTTTCGAGGCTCAGGAGCACGTCGATAGCACCATGTCGTTTGATGCCGCGCAGTTCGATTCCACGATAACGTTTGAAAAGCAGGGCACCGCGATTGCCGAGCCCCTTCCTATTTCCGATGAGCAGGGCGACGCGGCAGACGATGACGAGCCTATTGATGCTGCCGAAATCCAAGATGTCGCCGAGGACGAGTCCGTTGAGGCCAACTCTGACGAAGAGCAATACGCGGCAGCCGATCAAGGTGATTCGACCGAGGTCGAGCAGGAGGAAGTGCCTGCGGTTTCCGAGACTCCCGAGACGGATGAGTCGAGGCCTTACTCCACGCAGATTTTCACCATGCCGACCCCGAGTGGTTCCGGTGCCACGGTTGCCAATGTCGCTCCCACTCAGGACGAAACGGTCGATTCCCTTATGGCCCAGATTTCCTCCCAGGCATCGCCGCGTCCGCAGATGAATGTTCCCGATCCGGCGTCGGCACCGTCGCCTGCACCTTCCTCGTCTCCGCTGGCTTCGGTCCCCGATCCGTCGCTGCCGTCTATGAAGCAGGCAAACGTTGCGTCTCGCACGTCGCTGTTCGACCTTCCCGATCCCTCTGCCCAAGTCAACGACCCCTTTGCTACCGCCCAAGGTCCCGAACCCACATCGGCACCCGTTGCGCCTCCTATGCCCGTTGCGTCGGGCGCGCAGCCGATCGAGACCATTTCGGCTCCCGCCCCGGCGGCACCCAAGTCTCGTAAGCGCGGCCTGGGTGGCCTGTTCGGTCGTAAAAAGAAAAACGAGCAGGACAGCATGAGTGACTGGCTGGGCGTCGAAGACGATTACGATGCCAAGAAATCCGGTCGCGGTATCGGTTCGTGGGATAACTTCGAGGACGATAACGATGGCTGGAAGGGCGGCGCTACGTCTTCCGATGGCGCTTCTTCCGAAGATATGCTCTCGGCTGTCGCCTCTATGGGCGATGATGAGCTGCTCGGTCACGATATCTGGTTTGTGGCAACGGGTGCCTCGGATTGTGATGGCGCCGGCATGAAGGCCTTCTTGGCTTCGCATCGCGATAAGCTCCGCGGCGTATTCTTTATCAATCTTGAATCCGTCGGCGCCGGTAGGCTTTCGGTTGTGACGGTCGAGGGCGAACAACAACTGCTCAAGGGCGATCGCCGCATCATGAACCTGGTCAGCAAGGTCTGCAAGTCGTTCCATGTCGATTGTGGCGCGCTCGAGATGCCCTATGCCAAGACCGATGCCTACGCCGCGCTCGAGGCGAGCCGCCGAGCCCTCACCATCGCCGGTGTGGACGGCACACGTCTGGCTTGCGCTCGTACCGAGGACGACCTGCCCCACAATGTCAACCCGACGAACATTGCTACGGTATCCGAGGTCGTGACCGAGGTTATCCGCCGTTCGTAGACGGAGCTCTAAGGAGTCAACGTGTTTTCGTATATTAAGCGCCATTGGCCTGTCTACGTGATTTTGACCTTGATTGCCATTGCGTTAGGATTTGGGGCTGCCTACATCGTGGGTGCAAAGGGCTCGACCCCCGCCTCCGCAATCAGCGAAGAGGTGGAGCAAGAACAGAGCACGGGCGCCGATGGGATTCCTGAGTCCGAGCAAGCCATCGTTGATGGTGGATCTTCGTCTGCAGAGTAGATACGGCGATTTACATGATTGAAAGCGGGCGAGCCAGGGGACTGGCTC
>CABQNF010000002.1 GCA_902465465.1 uncultured Collinsella sp.
GACGGTCTCCCCCGGCTTGGCCACCAGACAGCCACGCTTGTGCTCCAGAATATCGTCCTCGTCGGAGCAGGTGGACAGACCACCCCACGGCTCAACTGCCACAAAGTCGCCCTCGGGCTTGCTCCATACAATCAGGTACGGCATATCGGGGAACGTCAGGCGCACGCCCTTGTCCTCGGTTTTCTTGGTCAGCGTAACCACGCGGCTCTCGAGCACGTCGAAGATGGTCTCCGCGAAGTCGAAGAGTTCGTGGGTAAGCGGCAGGTTCTGGCCGATCATGGGGTTCTTGCTGCGATGCTCAACATCAATCAGGCCCGTCGAGGGAACGGCGGTACAGAGCTCAGTGGCCTCACGCTGCTCAAAACGGAGCTCATAATCGTCATAGGACTCGCCCTCGTCGAGCGGGCACTTAAAGCCGGGGTGACCACCCACAAAGAATGGCATGTCCTCGGTGCCCTCATTGGTCACCTCGTACGACACGGCCACCTTTTCCGAATCAATCGTGTAACGAGCAACGATCTTAAACGGATACGGATACTGCTCGAGCAGTTCGGCATGGTCGGCACAGCTTAGGCCCAGCGCAACCATGTTGTCGCCCTGCTCCTCGAGCTTCCACTCCTGCTTGCGCGCAAAGCCGTGGCGGGCGAGCTTTACCTCGCGGCCGCCCATAGTCATCGCGCGACCGTCACGAAGGCCGCCGCAGATCGGGAAGCAAATCGGTGCCTGGCCCGACCAGACCGAAGGGTCGCCCTGCCACAGGTACTCGCGACCGTTGGCCTTAATCGAAGTGAACGATCCGCCAGCCGTGCTCAGTGCCACACGAATCAAACCGTTATCAAGAACAAACTCCATAGGAGCCTTCCCTTTCGTACGCCAGCCCGCCGAGTCAGCGGGGCTGATAGAAAACCGGCCCGCGCCCCCTCACAGAAACGCGAGCCGTCAATTGAAAAGCTGCAGAATACCGGGTACCGCCAAAACGAAGCACTCAAGCCAAGCAAGCAAACGTGTTATCGGAGCAGCTAGCCCGCCAGATGGCTTCGCAGCGTCGACCCGTTACGCGGTTTGGCAAAACCGCGTAACCCCACTAGTCGTGGTATTCGCCGCGGTCCCACTTCTCGAGGAACTCGTCAAAGAAGTGCGGGTCAGCCTGAGCCTCGGCGTCGGCCTTATTGCAGACATCGATCTTGGCGATCAGGGCATCGTGCTCGGGGGTCTTCTCGTAGGGTTCTTCCAGGAAGGCAAGCATGATGTCGGCCATCAGGAACTCGCCGGTGATCTTGCCGCCAAAGCCCACGATGTTGGCGTTGAGCTCGCGACGAGCATACAGGGCAGAGGTCATGTCGCGAACCAGGGCGCAGCGGGCGCCGGGAACCTTGTTGACGGCGTTGGTGATGCCGATACCGGTGCCGCACAGGGCCACGCCAAAGTCGGCCTTGCCGCTGGCGACAGCCTCGCCCACGGCCTTACCGTAGATGGGATAGTGCGTACGGGTGTGGCTGTAGGTGCCGCAGTCGAGCACCTTGTAGCCAGCCTGCTCCAGGCGGTCGGCCAGATAGATCTTCTCGTCCGTAACGATATGGTCGCAACCGATTGCGATGGTCTTCTTCATCAGAACGTCCTTTCGTCTGAATTCACAAGTTGAGGTAAAAGTTCGAGTTCTCGGTGGCTCTCGTTAGGCCATCTTGTTGAGCATGTCGACACGGATCTGGTGACGGCCGCCGGCGTACTGGGCGCGCAGGAACTCGCGGGCGATCTTCTTGGCGACCTCGGTGCCCACAACGCCCGGGCCCATGGTGACCATGCGCGAGCCGTTGTGCTCGCGGGTCATGTAAGCGGAACGCTCGTCGGAAATGTTGGCGACGACCATGCCCTTGATCTTGACGGCGGCCATATAGGAGCCGACGCCGTACTTATCGAATGCGAAGCCCTGGGAATCCTTGTGCTCCAGCAGGTCCTTGGCAACGGCGGTCGCGGAATCGACAAAGTCCGCGGCAGGGGTCTCGGAATAGTCGACGACCTCGTGACCGTCGGCGATGAGCATCTCCTTGATGGACTCCTTCATCGACATACCGTCGGCATCGGAAGCGATTACAACCCTCATGACATCCTCCTTGAGAGATACGCAGGTGCGTAGTTTCTGTTTGGAAGTGTTGAATCGCGTTCAGGTCCGGGCATCTGAATGTGCGGTTCTTCACTGTTCATGTTTATTTGAACACATTCGAACATCGAGTGCAACCATTATTTGTTTAACTTTGTTCTTTTTTGAACAAATACCGTTCACGGATGATTGCCGACCGTTTGAGCCCGGCGCAGACGTAGCGACCATGTGTTCAACAAACAAAGGGGCGGCCGAGAACGTGTCTCGGCCGCCCTTCTTACAGTTGATCTTCCAAAGAACGCTTTGCCGCCTACTCAGACTGCCTGCCCTTCTTGGCGTGCTTGGACGGAGCACTCAGAAAGCGGCCCGTCAAATAGTTCGCCGGGCCGGAAATATCAATCCCCAGTAGCGTGTGTCCCAGCCACAGAAACGCCGCGAGCACCAGCAGCGGGATAACGCACGAGGTCACGATCATCACAATGACGCCTTCGATGAGATCGGTCACTTGCTGCACAATTTCATCGGTCATCTGCTTGGCGCCGCTGGTCACCGACGTGACGAGACCCGAGGCACCGTCGGCAAGCTGCTCGAGCACGCTCTTGGACTCTGCGGACTCGGTCTTTTTCTTGCTTGTTTTGGAGCTATCGCTATTTGCCGCACTCGCAGCGTCGGCCGCCTTTTGCTCGGCCGCCTCGATGCTAACGCGATACGTTTCGTCGACCTTCTGCGACACCCAAACGCTTGCAGGCACCAACGCCATGCCAATTATGGCGACCACCAGCACACGCGTTGCCACGCGGCGAATGACTGCGCTCGTGCTCCAGCGTCCGTGAATGCCAAGCGACACCGCGAAGAGTACGAGCGAGAACGGAATCAGGATGCCCAGCCCGACCGACCATAAAATGGTCAGCAGATATTTTTCGAGGTAGAGCACGGCAAGCACGATACCCAAGTTTCCCGAAAGCTGCGCGAGCTGCTCGGCAACTGGCGTTCCCGTATCGCCCGGCAGCGCAGTGATACCCGCAGATAGGGCGACGCACGAGGTTGTGAGCGCCAAAACATTGCCCTTCTTTTGATCGATGACCTCGATGGTGGAGTCCCAAGTCTTGGTATCGGCAAAATGCGGACGAGCTACAAAGCCCGACAACAGCGCCAGTACCACGAGCGCAACGATAAAGCCAATCTGCAGCTTTTTGTTTGCGCACACGACATCAGACAGGCTGGGCTGCAGCTCGGTTACCGTCGTATGCTCGGTTATCTGGACAGGACGCCCATGAGCCATCTCGTGCGCATCTGTCTTTTGAATCAATCCGTTGTCCGGCATTTGGACACCTCCTCATTCCGGCCTGCATTGCGGATGGAAGTATACCCACCCATCGAAAAACCGAACGGGAGGGCGTGCAGAAGCTCCAAGACTGCCCCCAACGACTAGTCGTTTAAGAACGTCCTCAATGACTATCTCGGGATGAGTTGCGGTGGAATAGGGATTGTTTTGCGCCCGCCGGCCCCTATTCAGTCCCCATTTCACCGCAACTTGGAGGAGGACAGAAAAAGCCCTGCCGCGGGTAGCGGCAGGGCTTTTGGAAAGGGGCTTGGTTGTGAGGGCTCGTTAGGCGAGCTTGGCCTCGAGCTCGGCGATGCGCTTGTAGGCATCGATGGTAAAGCGGGCCTGCTTCTCCAGGATCATAGTGGTCATAAGGGTATCCTGAGCGTGAGCCATGATGAAGGTCATCTCCATCTCGCCGCCGCCGGCCTCCTGCGAAAGCAGCTTGGTCTGCGTGTCGTGGGCGCCGATGAGTGCATCGCTGGCATCCTTGTGCAGCTGCTCGGCCTTCTCAAAATCGCCCTCGCGAGCAGCATCGAGCGCTGCAAGCAGATCGGTCTGGGCGTCACCTGCGTATGCGACAATCTCGAATCCAACCATCGAGATTTCTTCTTTGGTTGCCATATTGCGTTCCTTTCACATATGAACCAATGGAGAGCATCGCGTCCGGGCATACGCGCTGCGTTCTGTATGGCAGAAACATTAACATTCAAACAAAAAAGAACAACGCAAAACATAATTTCAAGCTATGAACGGTCAATTTTCGCCCGTGAACGGTTTCCAAACCATTTCGAACAATATCAAACATGATTAACGGAAACCCAATCAGGACCGCCCCCTAACGCAAATCGCGCACCGTATCGCCCTCTACGAGCACGCCAGGGATCAGCATGTGCTCCACGCCAGACACAACGCCCTCGGCGCCGGCGATTTTGTCGACCGCCCACATGCCGACGCGCCTGTTGTCGAAGCGCACCGTGGTCAGGCGACGATCGGGCACGATATCGCCCAAACTATCGTCAACACCCACCACGCTTACGTCCTGGGGCACGCGCTTCCCGCGCGACTCGAGCCCACGGATGCAGCCATATGCCATGGCATCGTTGGAAGCATAAATGGCCGTACAGGTCGGATCGTCCGCCAGAGCCTGACCGGCAGCATATCCACTCTGCGCTGTCCAGTCGCCGCGCACGAGCTGCGGTGGCTCGATGCCATGCGCACGCAATGTCTCGCGCCAGCCTTCCTCGCGCCGCATGCCCGAAAGCGAGCGCTCGGGACACGAGATAAAGTGCACGGTCTTGTGCCCCTGCCCCAGCAAGTACTCGACCACTTGGCGCGAGCAATCGAACTGGTCGTTATCGACCGTTGAACAGAGCGGGTGCTCCAGCATGGTAACGAGCACCGTCTGCATACCGGGCAGCGGCTCAAAGGTGCCAAAGTCCGCCGGCATGCGGTTCATAATCACAACCATGCCGTCCACCGGCAGTGCGCTCATGCGCGACGATGCGCCCTCGAGGGTATACGGATGCCCGTCTACTTTAGTGAGAGTGATGGCATAGCCGTGCTTATCGGCGGCGGCGGCAAAGCCCTCCATACGGTCGAGGTTGCCGGTGCCGGTAATATTGAACATGGCGACGCCGACGGTCTTAAACTTACCGCGACGCAGCGATCGACCGGCAAAATTGGGGCGATACCCCAGCTCGCGCATGGCGGCACGCACGCGCTCCTTGGTCTCGGGGCGCACGCTGGGCGAATCGTGAACGGTGCGCGAGACCGTCTGTTCCGAGACGCCCGCGAGACGCGCCACATCCTTAACGGATACCGATTTTTTAACAGCGGCCATAGGTCGATCTTTCTATGTCAACGATGCCATTGGTGACACCCTACGCAGTCATTTTTAACGCCTTCAAGTATATCCAACGCCTCCCCCACCATACGCTCACCACCCAAAACCTACCGTTCACCGACATTTTTGCTTCCCCGAACGGCTTTTGTCGACCAAATGTTAACGTTGCCATTGTGCAAACACAGAGCCACCGGGCGGCTCAAACGTTTACGCGCAAGGAATCGACGGTCCACAGGCACAGGGGCCATCGGTTCGCGTCTTATTTTGTGTCGCAAAATGGCAACGTCAACATTTTGGCAACCAAACGTCAAAAGCTACCATCGTTGCCAACCCACCGACTCTTAGGAGCTTTTGCATGGAGCAACTCATCGCCATCATCGAAAAGGGCCAGCCCTTTTTCAACGCGATCGCCCGCAACAAGTACCTCAAGGCGATCCGCGACGGCTTTATCTCCGTCATCCCCATCATCATCTTCTCGTCCATCTTCTGCCTGGTAGCCTCGGTTCCCAACATCTGGGGTTTCTACTGGCCCGATGACATCAACAACGCCCTGTGGAAGTGCTACAACTACTCCATGGGCATCCTGGCCATCGCCTGCGCCGCCACCACGGCCAAGCATTTCGCCGACGCTCAGAACCGCGATCTGCCCAAGAACAACCAGATCAACTTTATCTCGTGCATGTGCGCGGCCATCATCGGCTTCTTGCTCCTTTCGAGCGACACCATTGCCACGGACGCCGCCAGCGGCTTCAACACTACCTACCTTGGTTCCAAGGGCCTGCTGACCGCTTTCATCGCTGCGTTTGTGACCGGCATCATCTACAAGTTCTTCATTAAGCGCAACATCACCGTCAAGATGCCCGAGCAGGTTCCGCCCAACATCTCGCAGACCTTTAAGGACATCATCCCCTTCTCCGTCTGCATCACCGTCTTTTGGGTCTTTGACATCGTCTTCCGCGCTGCTTTTGGCTTCTGCTTTGCCCAGGGCGTCATCCAGGTGTTCCAGCCCCTGTTCACCGCTGCCGACGGCTACATCGGCCTCGCTGTGATCTACGGCGCCATGAGCCTGTTCTGGTTCGTCGGCGTCCACGGCCCCTCGATCGTCGAGCCCGCCATCGCCGCCGCCCTCGTGGCCAACATGACCGACAACCTGGCTGCGTTCCAGGCTGGCCAGCACGCTTCCGCTGTCCTGACCCAGGGTGCCCAGTACTTCGTCGTCTGCATGGGCGGCACCGGCGCCACGCTCGTCCTGGTCTTTATGTTCTGCTTCCTGGCCAAGTCTCAGGAGATGCGCGCCGTCGGTAAGGCCGCCATCGTCCCCGTGTGCTTTGCCGTCAACGAGCCGCTGCTGTTCGCCGCACCCATCGTGCTCAACCCCGTCTTCTTTGTCCCGTTTGTCTTTGCCCCGATCGCCAACATCTGGATCCTCAAGATCTTTATCGACTTCTTGGGCATGAACGGCTTTATGTACACCCTGCCTTGGACCGTCCCCGGCCCCATCGGCACCATCATGGGCCTGGGCTTCCAGCCGCTCGCCTTTGTGATGCTCGCCCTTATCCTGGTCGTCGACTTCGTTCTGTACTACCCGTTCTTCCGTGCCTATGACGCCCAGAAGTGCGCCGAGGAGGCCGAGATCTCCCAGGAGGAGCTCGCCGCCAAGAGCGCCGAGAAGGCCGCCAAGCTCAACGACGCCTTCCAGGGCAAGGCCGATGCCAAGAGCGTTGCTGCCGGCGCTGCCGCCGAGGCCGTGAAGGCTGACGCCCCCGCCGCTTCTGCAGCACCCGCCGCCGAGGCAACGACCGCCAGCGACCTCAACGGCAAGCGCGTGCTCGTGCTCTGCCAGGGTGGCGGTACCTCGGGCCTGCTCGCTAACGCGCTGGCTAAGGCCGCCAAGGAGCGCGGCATCAATCTTGAGACCGCTGCCGAGGCCTATGGCAACCACGTCGACATGCTCCCCGACTTTGACCTAGTCGTCCTGGCCCCGCAGGCTGCCAGCTACCTGGCCGACCTGCAGAAGGACTGCGAGCGCGTGGGCAACAAGTGCGTCGCCTGCCGCGGCAAGCAGTACATTGAGCTCTCCCAGAACGGCGATAAGTCTCTCGCCTTCGTAAGCGAGCAACTCTCGAAGTAAGTAACGCCCAAGGCCAGCCGACCATCCACAGCCGGCTGGCCCTTCGATTTAGACGATTGGATCATCATGTCCGTTAACCCCGCTAGCGTCACCAACCCGCCTGCGCAGTTTCCCGAGGACTTTGTCTTTGGCGGTGCTACCGCTGCCTACCAGGTAGAGGGTGAGACCCGCACTCACGGTAAGGGCAAGGTTGCCTGGGACGACTTCCTGGAGGCCCAGGGGCGCTTTTCCCCCGATCCCGCTTCGGACTTCTACAACCAGTACCCCGTCGACTTGGAGCTGTGCGAGGAGTTTGGCATCAACGGCATTCGCCTCTCCATCGCCTGGAGCCGTATCTTCCCCAACGGTACCGGCGAGATTAACCCCGAGGGCGTTCAGTTCTACCATGACCTCTTCGCCGAGTGCCACAAGCACCACGTTGAGCCGTTTGTCACGCTGCATCACTTTGACACGCCGCTGCCCCTCTTTGAGAAGGGCGATTTCCTCAACCGCGAGACCATCGACGCCTTTGTGGACTTTGCCACCTTCTGCTTTAAGGAGTACGCCGACCAGGTGACCTACTGGTTCACCTTTAACGAGATCTGGGCCGACGCCTCCAACACCTACATCGAGGGCACCTTCCCCGGTGGCGTCAAGGCGCATCTGGCCGAGGCCTTCCAGTGCGAGCACAACATGATGCTCGCCCACGCCAAGGCAGTACTGGCCTTCCACAACGGCGGTTTTAAGGGCAAGATCGGCGTCATTCAGTCGCTGGAGTTTAAGTATCCGCTCAACGAGAACGACCCCGCCGACATCAAAGCCGCCAACAACGAGCACGTACTGCAAAACCAGTTTCTGCTCGACGCCACCTTCCGCGGCGACTATGCCCCCGACACCCTCGAGTGCGCCAACCGCCTGGCTGCTGTCTCGGGCGGCACCATCGAGATCCTGGACGAGGATCTGGAAATCATGCGCGAGGCCGCGCTCTACAACGACTACCTGGGCGTTAACAACTACCAGTGCCGCTTCTTGAAGGCTTACGATGGCGAGAACGACCTGCACCACAACGGTACGGGCGAGAAGGGCACCGGCCGCTGGCGCGTTAAGGGCATTGGCGAGCATGTGAACAAGCCTGGTATCCCCACCACCGACTGGGACTGGATCATCTATCCCGAGGGCCTGTTCGATCTGCTCGTCTACATTAAGCAGCGCTACCCCAACTACAAGCAGATCTTCATCACCGAGAACGGCATGGGCTACAAGGACCCCTACAAGGACGGTTTTGTGGACGACCAGCCGCGCATCGACTACATCGAGCAGCACCTGCGCTGGTTGCTCAAGGCCATGGAAGTGGGTGTCAACGTGGGCGGCTACTTCCTGTGGAGCCTGCAGGATCAGTTCTCCTGGACCAATGGCTACAACAAGCGTTACGGCTTCTTCTACGTTGACTTTGAAACCCAGAAGCGCACGCCCAAGGCAAGCGCCTACTGGTATAAGCACGTGGCGCAGACCCGTCGTCTGGACTAGTGACTGGCGGGGTTGCCCGCTCACACAACCTGTCCCCATTTCTCAGCCGGGGGCGGCACGTCACACGGCGCGCCGCCCCCGGTCTTTTTGTTTTTGGGCTGGTCGGGAGCCGTTTGTCTCGATCTGTAACATCTAGCCGAGTTTTTTGGTCCTAGCTGTTACAGATTGAGACGAACAGGATTGCTCTTTCCGAAGAATCTAAATCTGTAACACGTAGCCCGCTTTTGACCGTCTACCTGTTACAAATCGAGACAAACGGAGTAGGACCTAACCCCGTATGTCCCTAACAGTCGAGCGTTCGACCAGCGTACTCGGCACATGAATCGCCTCGATAGACGAGCTCTCTCCAATCGCCGCCTCAAACGCAAGCTTACCGACACCGCGCAAATCAAATCGCAGCGTCGTCAGTCGATTGTGAGGAACAAGTCCCTCGAGTGCGTCGTCGATACCAACCACGCTCACGTCGTCGGGCACGGACAGGCCCGCGTTCTCGAGCGCGGCGATAACGCCCAGCGCCATCTGGTCATTTGCCGCAAGCACGGCAGTCGGCGCCTGCGACCCGCCGGCAAGCACCTCGGCCGCAATCCGCTCGCCCATGGCGTACCCACTGTCCGCACTCCAATCGCCACGCAGCATCGGAGCGGCATCGACATGAGCACGACCCAGCGTATCGCGCCAACCGGCCTCACGAAAACGCGAGGAAATCGAGTTTTCCGGACCCGCCACAAACCGCATATTCGAGTGACCATGTTCCAGCAGATAATTGGTCAACAGCTCGCACGAACCATACTGGTCGGAGTCGATCGTCGTGCAGCGCGGATGCGCATACATGGACAGGATGACCGTTCGCACTCCCGGCTGGGGAACAAACTCCTCAAAATCGGGAGCCATGCGGTTCATGTTGAGAATCATGCCGTCGACGGGTCGCTCGACCATGCGGCGCGAGGCATCGGCAAGTGCATAGGGCTTGTCGCCGCCCATCTCGATCATAGTGACGGCAAAATCGTGCTCGCGCGCCGCTTGCATGATACCCTCGAGCGTCGCCAGGTTACCGACACGTGTGATGTTGTACATGCACAGGCCAATAGAACGATACGACCCGCCGCGCAACGCCGCTCCAGCAAAATTGGGACGAAAGCCCAGCTCTTCCATGGCGGCCAGCACACGCTTGCGCGTCTTTTCCGTCACGTTGGGCATACCGTTGACCACGCGAGACACAGTCTGGCGGCTCACGCCAGCGAGCGCCGCAACCTCTGCCGCGCTCGCCGAACGACCATTCCTTGTCTGCTGATCCATGCCTTCCACGCTAACCTGCTTCCCAACTATTCCCCGCGCCCATGGCGCATCGTACATACATTGATAACGTGCTCATGATACCCGAGCCATATACCACAACATGAAAACTTCTGTCAATCAAAACCGCTTACCGAACAAATACAACCGTTCGCGGCTGTTTGAAGTTGTTTTGTTTCTATACATCCCAGCCGGATGTTAACGTGCTCATTGTCAAATGTTCACGTGCTCATTTTGGTTCTAATCATTTTAAGATAGTGTTTATCGGGCTTTTTCACCGCTGAACGCTAACCAGGGAGCCTCCTGAGCGCAAACGCACAATATCGAACAGCGAGACGAGAGGGTGTATGCATATGTCTTTGCTAAACCGCGTACAGCAGCTGCCGAAGGGCTTTGTTTGGGGCGCCGCAACCGCCGCGTACCAAACGGAAGGTTCCACGAAGGTGGCAGGCAAGGGTAAGACCATGTGGGACGATTACCTTGTCGCCCAGGGTCGCTTTTTGCCCGACCCGGCCAGTGATTTCTACAACCGCTACGAGGAGGATATCCGCCTTTCTGCCGAGCATGGACTCAACGCCATTCGTGTGTCCATCGCCTGGACCCGCATCTTCCCCAACGGCGACGATGCCGAACCCCTCGCCGAGGGCGTTAAGCACTACCACGAGCTGTTCGCCTGCTGCAAAAAGTATGGCGTCGAGCCCTATGTGTCCCTGCATCACTTTGACTCCCCCGCCGCCCTGTTCAACCAGGACGACTGGCTCAACCGCAAGACCGTCGACGCCTATGTGCGCTATGCCGAGTTCTGCTTCCGCGAGTTCCGCGAGGTCAAGAATTGGTTCACCATCAACGAGCTCATCAGCCTCTCGCACTCCCAATACATCCAAGGCAACTTCCCGCCCAACCATCACTTTGATGTGACGAGCGGCATCCAGAGCCAGCACAACGAGCTCGTTGCCCACGCCCGCGCCGTCAACCTGTATAAGGATCTTGACGAGACCGAGCACCTGGGCGGACGCATTGGCATGGTCAACGTCCTGACGCCGGCATATCCTGCCACCGACTCGCCCGCCGACCAGCACGCCGCCGACCTGTACAACGCCTTCTACACCGACTTCATCATGGACGGCGCCTTCCTGGGTCACTACTCCGCGCGCACCCTCTCACTCATCAACGAGATTCTGCGTGCCAACAACGCCACACTTACGGTTGAGGACAGCGACATGGAGGAGCTCGCCAAGGCGGCGCCCCGCAACGATATGTTCGGCCTCAACTACTATCAGTCGGCGTTTATCGCCGCCTACGATGGCGAGTCAACCAACAGCTTTAACGGCACCGGAGACAAGGGCACCTCGTGCTTTAAGTTTAAGGGCGTCGGGCAGCAGGTCGATATGCCGGGTATCCCCACCACCGACTGGGATTGGCTCATCTACCCGCAAGGCCTCTACGACACGCTCAAGCACATCAGCGCCACCTATCCCAACCTCCCCGTCATCTATATCACCGAAAACGGCCTGGGCCACAAGGACCCCGAGCCCGACGCAAACGGCATCGTCGCCGATCCCGAGCGCATCGACTTTGTCGACCAGCACATGGAGAAGGTGCTCCAGGCGCGCGCCGAGGGCGTCGACGTCCAGGGCTACTTTATCTGGAGCCTGCAGGACCAGTTCTCGTGGGCCAATGGCTATAACAAGCGCTACGGCCTGTTCTACATCGACTTCGACACGCAAAAACGCTACATCAAGCAGTCGGCACTCTGGTACAAGGAGCTCGCCGACACTATGGCGGACGCGCAGTAGCGCATCGCCTCGCTTTCCCCCGAGAAGGGAGCGGCCCTATGCGATACAAACCCAGCCGCTCCCCTCTCTCCCCCTGGGACCGGCCCCGCCTGCACCCGGGCTTTTAGCAAGCGGGAGACCATATAGGTTTTCAACGTCCATGCCATTAAGATTTCATGCAAAGAGGAGCGTGAACTATGGAATCGATCGTTAAGTTCTTGGAGAAAGGTCAGCCGTACTTCGACAAGGTCTCTAAGAACATCTACCTTCAGGCCATTAAAGACGGCTTTTTGGCAGCAATGCCCATTATCCTGTCTTCTTCTGTCTTCCTGCTTATTTCGACCCTGCCGGGCGTTGTCGCCACGGTCGGCGGCTTTACGCTGCCCGACTGGTGGAACGTCGACGTCGTGAACTTCTGCAACAAGGTTTACAACTTCACGATGGGCGTCGTGGGCATCATGGTCGCCGGCACCACCGCAAGCGCGCTGACCGGCTCCAAGAACCGCCGCATGCCTGCCGGCAAGGCCATCAACGCCACGAGCACCATGGTCGCCGCCATGTGCGCTATGCTCATCTTGGCCGTTACCCAGACGAGTGCCAAGATCGACGGCGCCGATGTCTCGGTGTTCTTTACCGACAACATGGGCACCAAGGGCCTGCTGAGCTCCTTTGTCGCCGCATTTGCCACGGTCAACATCTATGCCTTCTGCATTAAGCGAGACATCACCATCAAGCTGCCCAAAGAAGTCCCCGGCGCCATCGCCCAGAACTTCCGCGACATCTTCGCCTTCAGCTTCTCCATCCTGTTTGTCGCCGTCATCGACGTTATCTGCCGCACCTGCTTGGCCGTCCCGTTTGCCAACGTCATCTCCACGCTGGTGAGCCCGCTGTTCGCCGCTGCCGATTCCTACGCCGGCCTCGCCCTCATCTGGTTCATGATCCCGCTGTTCTGGTTCATGGGCATCCACGGCCCCTCGGTCGTTAAGCCTGCCCTCAACGCCGCGCTGTTTGGCAACATCACCACCAACCTCGCCACGCTGCAGGCCGGCGGTCACCCCGCCCTCGCCCTGACCGAAAACTTCGGTAACTACATCGGCGAACTCGGCGGCACCGGCGCCACGTTCATTGTCCCGATCATCTTCCTGCTCTTTATGCGCTCCAAGCAGCTCAAGGCCGTCGGCAAAGCCTCTGTCGTGCCCGTGATGTTCGCCGTCAACGAGCCGCTGCTGTTCGCCGCGCCCATCATCCTCAACCCGTACTTCCTGATCCCGTTCCTGTTTGCCCCCGTGGCCAACGTCCTCATTGGTAAGTTCTTCATCGACTTTTTGGGCATGAACGGCTTTATCTATGCCATGCCGTGGGCACTCCCCGGACCGATCGGCACCTTCATCGACACCAACTTCCAGCCGATCTCTCTGGTCCTGGTTGTCGTCCTGCTGGTCGTTGACTTCTTGATCTACTACCCGTTCTGCAAGGCCTACGACAACGTCCTGTGCAAGCAGGAGGCCGAGACCCTGGCCGAAGAAGAGGCCGAGGAGACCAAGGCCGTCAAGACCGCTGCCGCCCCCGCCGTTGAGGCTCCTGTTGTCGAGACCGCTTCTGCCACTGAGGCCTCCGCAGCTCCGTCCGCCCTTAAGGGCAAGGATCTGAGGGTTCTGGTTCTGTGCGCTGGCGCCGGCACCTCTGCACTGCTCGCCAACGCGCTTAAGGAAGGCGCCGACGAGCTGGGCATCGACATTACCGCCAACGCCGGTGCCTACGGCAGCCACTACGCCATCATGGACCAGTACAACGTCATCGTCCTGGCTCCGCAGGTTCGCACCTATTACAACGAGATGAAGGCCGACACCGACCGCCTGGGCATCACGCTGCTGTCGCCCAAGGGCAAACAGTACATCGACCTCACTAAGGATCCCAAGGGTGCCGTCGCCTGGATCGAGGAAAACCTCGAGGCATAAGACGCTGACACCACCTGCCGCTTGCAGACAATAAATGGCCCGTGCATCGATGTGTGATGCGCGGGCCATTTTGTTTAGACCGCACCCGTCCTCCTGTTCATCTCAATCTGTAACATCTAGCCGAGTTTTTTGGTCCTAGCTGTTACAGATCGAGGTGAACGCACAGGCCAAGCCGAAAATCTCAATCTGTAACATGTAGACCGCTTTTGACCGCTTAGATGTTACAGATCGAGACAAACGGAATAAGCCGAGCCGAAAGATCTCAATCTGTAACATCTAGCAGGGATTTTCGGTCCTAGCTGTTACAGATTGAGATGAACGAGCCGAGCACGTCTACGCCCGCAGATCCCGCACGCTCGCGCGCTCGACCAACACGCCCGAGACGAGCGTACGGCTTCTGGAGCTCGGGGCTTCCAGACCTGCGACGACCTCGTTAAGCGCACGGATGCCCAGCTCGCGGTGGCGAAACTTCACCGACGTCAGAATCGAGTTGGGAATCGTCTTGTAGAGCTCATCGTCGAAGCCGATCACGGACACGTCGTCGGGCACGCTGAGCCCTTTGTCGCGTAGAGCCATCATCACGCCGTTTGCCATGCAGTCGTTAGCAGCGAGGACCGCCGTACAATCGGGTTTATCGGCAAGCACAAGGCCCGCGGCATAGCCACTATCCGCATTCCAATCGCCTTGCAGAGGCTCGGGCGGCTCAACGCCACGCGCCTCGAGTGCAGCACGCCAACCTTTCATACGGCACTGGCTCGACAGCGACTCTTTCTTACCCGAAACGAAGTACACGTTCTTGTGCCCGTGATTCAAGAAGTACTCGCATGCCATGCGCGCGCCGCCCTCTTGGTCGTCACTGACGGTAGAGCAGGTAGGATGCTCCATCGGTGTGATAATCACCGTCTTGAGGTCTTTCGGAGCCTCGAAGGTATCAAAGTCATCGACCATCTGACGCAGGTTAAAGATCATGCCATCAACAGGCAGCTGCGACATCCTACGCGCCGCATCGGCAAGGGTCATCTTCTCCCCCACGCGCTTCTTAATCATCGTGAGCGCAAAGCCGCGTTCTTCGGCGGCATCGGCGATACCGTCAATCATGTCCACGGCGCCGCCCGACAAGTGGAACATCACCACGCCGATGCACCCGTAACGGCCCAACTTGAGTGAACGCGCGGCAAAGTTCGCCCGGAACCCGAGCGCCTCCATGGCCGCATGGACCTTATCGCGTGTCGACTCTCGCACGCTATCGGGCTCGTTGATCACGCGCGACACCGTCTTGAGAGAAACACCCGCGGCAACTGCCACATCGTTCATTGAGACATTTTTCTTGTCCATCGTTGCCACTAGTTCTCCAGTCGGTTTTACATCGCTTGTTATTTGCGTTCTAGCATACACTACCTGCCTGACTGATAAATCAACCGTTTACCGGACAATATCGACCACTCACCCGTATATCCTTGTTGCTCTTTCAAAAATGTCTTACGTTGTCATTAACGAAATGACAACGTTGTCATTTCGCAATGCCTTCCTTAAGCAGGAAGGTTTCCGGGCAGTCCTGACCATCCATCGACGACCAGTTCCATCCACATGCATCGCGCATCAAGTAGTAAAGGAGCTCTATGGACGCCATCGTAAAGATGCTCGAAAAGCATCAGCCGTTCTTTGAGAAGATCTCGAGGAACATATACCTCCAGGCCATCAAGGACGGATTCCTTGGGTGCATGCCCATTGTCCTCACCTCTTCGATCTTTCTGCTCATTGCCACCCTTCCCGGCGTAGTCGGCGTCACGCTGCCCCAGCCGCTCATCGACTGGTGCAACAAGCTCTACAACTTCACCATGGGCGTCATGGGCATCATGGTTGCCGGCACCACTGCCAAGAACTTCACGGCATCCATGAACCGTCGTATGCCCGCCGGCAAAGTGCTCAACGACGGTTCCACCATGGTGGCCGCCCAGTGCAGCATGCTGCTGCTCGCAGTCACGCAGTTCACCACCAAGTTCAACGGCTCCGAACTTTCGGTCTTCGATTGCACCAGCATGGGCACGCGCGGTCTGTTCTCGGCCTATATCGCCGCGTTCATTACCGTGTGGGTCTACAAATTCTGCGTCTCGCGCGATCTGACCATTAAGCTGCCCAAGGAGGTCCCGGGCGCCATCGCTCAGAACTTCCGCGACATCATCCCCTTTGGCGGCGCCGTCATCATCTGCGGCATCATCGATGTCGTCGTGCGCAACCTCATGGGCGTTCCGTTCTCCGAGCTGCTCATCAAGCTGCTCTCCCCGCTCTTCACTGCGGCAGAGACCTACCCCGGACTCATCCTTATTCAGGCAGCCACCGCGTTCTTCTGGTTCATCGGCGTCCACGGCCCCTCGATCGTCCAGCCGGGCATCGACCCCATCCGTCTTGCCAACCAGGCCGAGAACCTGCAGGTTCTGCTGGCAGGTGGCCACCCCGCCCACTCCCTCACCTTTAACATGTCGCTCGTGGGTGAGTTCGGCGGCACCGGCGCCACGTTCATCGTGCCGCTTCTGCTGATTCTCTTTATGAAGTCCAAGCAGCTCAAAGCCGTCGGCAAGGCCTCGATCGTTCCTGTTGCCTTCGCCGTCAACGAACCGCTGCTCTTTGGCGCGCCGATGATCCTTAACCCCTACATGCTCATCCCCTTTGTTGCCGCCGGCTGCGTCAACGTGAGTGTTGCCAAGTTCTTTATCGATAACGTGGGCATGAACGGCTTCTCCTTCGTGGTGCCTTGGGCTACCCCTGCCCCCATCGGCATCTTCATCACCACGAACTTCCAGCTTATTGCCCTGGTATTTGTCGCGATCATCATCTTGCTGGACGCCATCATCTACCTGCCGTTCTTGAAGGCATACGATAAGCTGCTCTGCGACCAGGAGGCCGAGCGCGCCGCCGAGCTGGGTCTTGAGTCCGATGGTGCTGCCGTCATCGCCCCCAACGCCTCTGCGCCCGTTGTCGAGCAGACTACCGCTGTCGCCGACAGCAAGCCTGTCGCCGATCAGCCCGAGCCCGCCGCCGAAGTATCCGCCAAGAAGGATGTCGATGGCCTGAAGGTCCTCGTCCTGTGCGCCGGCGCCGGCACCTCTGCCATGCTCGCCAACGCCATCAAGGAAGGTGCCGCACAGACCGGAGAGAACATCGCTTCCTCCGCAGGCGCCTATGGCCAGCACACTGCCATCATGGATCAGTACGACGTCATCGTGCTTGCCCCGCAGGTCCGTAGCTACTACAACGACATGAAGGCCGACACCGATCGCCTGGGCATTAAGCTGCTCGCTCCCCGCGGTAAGGAATATATCGACCTCACCCGCGACCCCGCTGGCGCCATCAAGTGGCTCCGCGAGAACCTCGACTAGTTTCCTCCCTCTGTTGGTGCCCGAATCCTCAGTTCGGGCACCTCTCCCTATCCGTATCCCACAGAAAGGATGACTCATGACCAACCCCATGCAGTTCCCCGACGGCTTTGTGTTTGGCGGCGCCACCGCTGCTTACCAGGTTGAGGGCGAGACCCGTACGCACGGCAAGGGCAAAGTGCCCTGGGACGATTTCCTGGCAGCCCAGGGTCGCTTCTCCCCCGATCCCGCAAGCGATTTCTACAACAAGTACCCAGTCGATATCGACCTGTGCCAGCGCTTCGGCATCAACGGTATTCGCGTCTCCATCGCTTGGAGCCGTATCTTCCCCAGTGGCACCGGCGAGATTAACCCCGAGGGCGTCGCTTTCTATCACGAGCTTTTCGCCACCTGCAACAAAGCTGGCGTTATCCCCTATGTCACACTCGATCACTTTGATACGCCCGAGGCCTTCTACCAGGACGGCGGCGAGGGCTTCCTGACGCGCACGACGATCGACGCCTTTGTCGAGTACGCCAAGTTCTGCTTTGCCGAGTTCACCGAGGTCAAGCACTGGTTCACCTTTAACGAGATTCCCGCGACCGCCGAGGGCAGCTTTATCGTCGGCAACTGGCCGCACGGCGAGAAGTACCGCCTGGACAAGGCCTTCCAGCTCATGCACAACATGATGGTAGCCCACGCCAAGGCCGTCGTCGCCTTCCATGAGGGCGGCTTTGAGGGCGAGATCGGCATTGTCCAGAATCTGGAGCCCAAGTATCCCCTCGACCCCAACAGCGCTGCCGACTGCGAGGCAGCTCGCATGGCCGACGTCATCAACAACCGCTGGGTACTCGACGCCACCTTCCGCGGCCACTATGCAGCCGACACCATGGAGGCTGCGACCAAGCTGGCCCATATCGCCGGCGGCGAGCTCGACGTCCGCGACGAGGACATCGCCGCGTTGACCGCCGCGCTGCCCTACAACGATTGCCTTGGCGTCAACACGTACAAGTGTCAGTTCCTGCGTGCCTCCGAGGGCGAAAACGACATCAACCACAATGGCACCGGCGACAAGGGATCCTCGCGCTGGTTCCTCAAGGGCGTGGGCGAGTCATGCGTGCGCGAAGGCGTACCCACCACCGATTGGGACTGGATCATCTATCCCGAGGGCCTGTACGACCTGCTGCTGCGCATTAAGAACGATTACCCCAACTACAAGAAGATTTACATCACCGAGAACGGCATGGGCTATAAGGACGACTTTGAGGACGGCTTCATCGATGACGCCCCTCGCATCGACTACATGCGTCAGCATCTCGCATGGATCCTCAAGGCAATCGACGGCGGCGTGAACGTCGACGGCTACTTTGTGTGGTCGCTGCAGGACCAGTTCTCCTGGACCAACGGCTACAACAAGCGCTATGGCCTGTTCTACATCGACTTTGAGACCCAGAAGCGCTATCCCAAGGCGAGCGCGTACTGGTACAAGAACGTCGCGGAGACCGGCCTGCTTATGGCCTAGTTTCCGCCGCATACCCCCTGTCGGCCGCATGCGAATCCCTCCACGGGTTCGCATGCGGCCTTTTTGTTTTTGGTGGGCCCGAGCGGATCATTCGTCTCGATCTGTAACATCTAACTGGGATTTTCGGTCTTAAATGTTACAGATCGAGACAAACAGGAGTCCGGTCAAAATCTCAATCTGTAACACGTAGCCCACTTTCGACCGTCTACCTGTTACAGATCAAGACAATAAGATAGTCAAATCCGAACTTTCCAAGCAGTTATGAAGCATGGTTTCTAGTTTTCGGTATCACGAACATACTTTCGGTATCATTTAATGGTATTATGATATCGAAAGTATGTTCGTGATACCGAAAGGAGCCGCATGCGCCAGTTCGATTACACCACAGTCCCAGCGGAACTCGAAGCAACTCCAATCACCAACCTCCTCCTCTCGATACGCGAGCATAAAGGCCGACAGCTTGCTCTGAGTCAAGTCAAACCCGAACTTCTATCGTCACTTATGGAGGAAGCTAAGATCCAAAGCACCCAATCCTCCAACGGACTTGAAGGAATTGTTACCACCCAAAAAAGACTCAAAGCAATCATGGCGTATTCCGCCAAGCCAAGCTCCCGCGCAGAGGAAGAAATCGCTGGATACCGAGATGCGCTGTCGCTTATTCACGAGCAGCACGATTTCATTCCCGTAACGCCATCGGTCATTTTGCAGTTGCATCGTGACCTCATGGTACACACAGCAATCTCGTATGGGGGCCATTGGAAAGATAGCGATAACGAAATCATCTCCATCGACGATCAAGGCAATCGATTTGTGCGCTTTAGGCCGCCTTCGGCCCTAGCAACCCCCGGACTTATCGAAGAAGCCTGTCGGTCCCTCAACGACGCCTTATCTCGTCAAGTTTGCGACCCCCTCCTTATATCATTCCGCTTCATCTTCGATTTTGTCAGCATTCATCCCTTCAACGATGGCAATGGCAGGATGAGCCGGCTCCTTACAACGCTGCTACTCGAAAAGACTGGATACGACGTTGCGCGTTACATCAGCATCGAACGACTTATTGAAGACAACAAGGCGCTCTACTACAACGCCCTCGCTGCAAGCTCCATTGGATGGAATGAAAATCAAAACACCGAAGCACCCTTTATCCGTTTCATGCTCGGAACAACCCTGGCCGCCTACCGACAGCTCGAGCAGCGTACCCTAATTGAATCAAGCACTCGTCCCATGTCGAAGCAAGCGCGCATCGCCGTTCTATTTCAACAGAGACCCGGCGTCATTAAGAAATCCGACATCCGATCCAACTGCCCCGATATCAGCGAGGTTACCGTTAAACGAACCCTCGGTCAGCTTGTTAGTTGCAGCGCAATCGAAAAAACAGGAGCGGGTCGTTCGACGGGCTACATACTCAAAGACGTCCATGCTCTAGAACTATTCTTGCAATCCACAATACCCGATAGCGAGGCCGCAATAACAAAAGAGGCTCCAAAGGATAAGCTCCTTGAACGTGTAAACCACGCCGAGGATGAAAGCAGAGAGGGGCTCTATGAAGACTACGATTCATTCTCAAGGGACATAAAGACGAAATACGGAGTCTAGTCATATCCCAGAATAGCCTCATCCTTGTTGCTCAAAGTTATTTGCGCGTCATTGTAAAGCGGTACCCCTGCGCCGGCAGGGGGGGCAGAAGTATCGCCTGCCGATCCTGCTGGAGTCGGCAATCAGATAGCGCGCATCGGCCTTGCTAAAGGCGAGTTGCTGGATACGGCCCTCGTCCATGTTGGACGTAGATATGTCACCGTCCAAGATGCCGTTGGCACCGATAAACGCCGCGTCGATGCCCAGCGCACGCAGGGCATCCTCGGCCGTTGGCCCCACAAAAGCGGCAGTGCGGCGACGGTACATACCGCCCACGAGGCACAGGTCGCAGCCCTCGCGCGCCTCGAGCAGGTTAAAGACCGAAAGCGAATTGGTCACATAGATGGAAGGCAGCTTGTCGGTGACTCGGAGAGCGCCAATGCGACCTCACGACGGTTGCGCTCATTGTCTCAATTAGATACTCAACGAAATACGGCCCCGCAGCTCAATAAGCTGCGGGGCCGTACTATACACCGACGAATCAACGACGGAGTGCATCCACTATTTGGCCAGCTCCTGAACGATCCAGTCAATTGCACCTTCGGGATCGTTGGTAAGGTCGATATACTCCTTGCCCCTTGTGGTGAGCAGTTTAATTCCAAGGCGATCGGTATCGGCCTTCATAGCGTCATAGTACATGCGTGCCTGGGGCGCCAGAACAATCACGTTGTACTGATCCATCGTCTCATAGTGGCTTCCGTACGCACCGGACTGAGAAACCAGATCGATACCCTTAGCAGCGGCACCTTCGCGAAGAGCATTTGCCAAGAGAGTCGAAGTGCCGGCACCCTGGCAAAGCACAAGCACGCGGATCTGCTCCGCCTTGTCCTTTACCGCCTCGAGAGCTTTTGCGACATTTTCCTGTTCGGCAATAGCATCTGCATCCGAGTTTCCTGCAGTCTCCTTTGCAGACTCTTCCAAACAAAGCTGATGGTCATACGCCTTGCAGAACGGATAGTAAATCACAAAGTCAACGACCAACAGCACTGCCATCAATACGAGAGAACGCAGATCGAGACCCGTGGTGAGGAATGCACCGATTGGGCCGGGAAGCGCCCACGGCATGGTATACATGGGGGCGTTCATTCCAATGACGTCAATGAAAAATTTACCGATAATGGCGTTGACCATAGGAGCCACTAGGAAGGGCACGAACATATAGGGATTGAGAACAATCGGCATACCGAAGATAACGGGCTCGTTAACTCCAAAAATCACCGGGATAATCGATGCCTTGCCCATAGCTTTAAGCTGCTTGGAGCGCATAAACATGATCAGGATAATAGGAACGATGAACGTGCAGCCAGAACCGCCCAGACCGCCGATGAAGCTTGTAAAGTCCTGCGTGAGAGCAATTGACGGGTGTCCACCTGCTTGGAAAACCTCAAGATTGGTAACGGTATTGCCGTAGAGCGCAGCATTGATCGGACTCATGACAACCGAAGCACCGTGGATACCCATAAATTGGAAAAGCGCGACCGCGCCTTCGATAAGCGCCATGCCAGGATAGGTGTCGACCGCGGAGAACAGCGGCGAGATGAGAGCAGATACCAAATTGGCGAACGGCACAGCAAGCAGCTTGCGGCTCGCAAGATCGATAAAAGCGCACGCAAGGATCGAAAACCCAAATGCAAAGATATCGCGAAAACTCTGCGCAATAGAGCCAGGGACCTCTTTGGGAAGCTTGATCGTCACATTATGGCTAATGCACACCTTATAGATATTAACGGTCAAGAATGCGGCTACGAACGCAGCGAGAAAACCCTTGGTTCCCATATAGCCGGTTTCAAAAACAGATGTATCTGCTCCGCCAATCGAGACAACATCGTTCGTCACCGATAGCAAGAGCATGCCGCACATGGCACAAACCATGCACGAGGTGGGGTTGAGAGATTTACCCGAAGGCATGCGACGGTTCATCGACATGGCAAGTGAGCTCGCCGTGGTGCCGGCCACCATAATGCCAAGAAGTCCCATGGTATATGCATAGATTTTATTGAAGAAATCCAGCACCTCAGACGGAAGCGTGATGCCTACATAGGCAGGGAGCGTCGAAAGAAGAAGGAACAGGCTCGAGAACAGCACAATTGGCATATTCGAGAGAAAGCCATCCTTAATCGCCACCAGATAAATGTTCCTCGAGATTTTGTCGAAGAGGGGCTGGTGTTTTTCAAGGAATTTGACGATAGCGTCCATAACACATCCTTTCATGATTCCCGGGCACACAACGATTTATCCGGACTCAACCGTCGTCGTCCCCGTTTGTATCCACTTATGTAAGTGAATACGTTCTTGTGCGAAATGTAATATCATTTGCGCGATTTGTCATAACCAATTCTTTTTCCGCTTTGTCGATATGTCAAGAATTCAAATACTTATTCGGTGAACGGTAGTTGATTAATTTAAGGTTTTCCCAGCTAGGGCCTATTTTTTCCGAGCAGTACAATAAGTTTGCAACCGTTCACCGATTGGATATAACATATTGAATATATTGTTGTAACAATATTAGAGACAATGTCACAAGCCTGTCGTTCTAGTCAAAGGAAGTAACAATGCCCAAACGATTACTGAACATGTCCGCATCCGATTTTGCCGCCACGTCACCCATGGATCTAAAACAGGCAATTCTGGCTTCCGAGGGACGTACCATCATGGCGGAAAACGTACCCTCTTCCCAATTTCTCGGCGGCGTTACTAATGCAGAAATCGAACGTGCCGCAGGTGCCGACCTGCTTCTGTTTAACGCGCTCGATGTGTTCGATCCAGTTATTGCCGGTATTCCAGATGATCTCAATGAAAACCCGGTCACTTGGGTGAAGCGAGCATGCGGAAGGCCCATTGGCGTCAATCTGGAGCCAGTTGATAACGAGGCAGAGATGTCTGAATCCCGAACGGAAATCCCCATGGGTCGTCGCGTCTCTCCCAAGACCTTAGAAAAGGCTAACGAACTCGGATTTGATTTTATCTGCCTGACGGGCAACCCTGGAACCGGCGTCTCCAACGATGCAATCGCCCATTCGATTAAACTCTCCAAAGAGCATTTCAATGGCCTGGTCATAGCCGGAAAAATGCATGGAGCGGGCGTTGCAGAACCTGTCATGACGCTCGAAATTGCGCGCAAGTTTGTTGACCTCGGCGTCGATATCCTTCTCGTGCCAGCCCCCTACACCGTCCCTTGCTTCCAAGAAGCAGACCTGCGCGCCATCGTAGACTTTGTACGATCCCACAACGTAGGCAAGTCAATTGAAGAGAAGGTTCTCGTCATGGCGGCGAACGGGACGAGTCAAGACTCCTGCGACAGCGAGACCATTAAGAAAATAGGCCTTGCAGCAAAAGCAGCCGGCGCTGACCTCCAACATATCGGGGACTCCATGAACGGTATTTGCCTGCCCCAGAATATCTTCACGCTCGGACAAGCCCTTCGTGGATACAGGCATCAGATCGTCATGCTGAGCCGCTCTGTGATACGTTAAGGTTACCTTGCCCACGTTACATCCCGACTGAGGCAACCATCAGGTATAACCAACATGCAAACTGAGGCTCTAATGCTCGATACACACGAAAAACGGCCACTCTATTTACAGCTCACCGACGCGCTGCTCAAGCAGATCGTCGATGAATATCAAGCAGACGATAAACTTCCAACAGAAATGGAACTCTGCGACGAATACGCCGTAAGCAGAACAACCGTCCGACTTGCCATGAGTGAGCTGGAGCGTCGTGGAAGTATCTATCGAATCCAAGGTAAGGGATCGTTTGTTGCACCGAAACGCGTTAGCGAGCTCAATTCACTTTTAGACTTTGACTTTACAAGCCATTGCGATGGCGTTGATCCGGATGCCATCACCAAACATTTCGGCGGCCTCACATCAGGTCGTCCAATTTCCGTAATGATGCTCCAACAATTTGGATGTCAAAGTCGCGATGAAATTCAGCGTCTTGAATTGACCTACGAACTTGAAGGCAGCTTCATAGGCGCTGATACGTTCTTCATTTCAAAGTCACGCGTTCCGAATAACCAGTTAGATTTTCAGGCATTTAGCAGAATCATGGACGACTTGTCCAAGTCTATCCAATCTGTTAGGGAAAGCTATAGAGCACGTCAGCTTAGCGATTCCGAAGCCAGTAATTATGGTGTTGCAAAACTTCCGGTCATCGAACTGACTCATTATGCTTACGACTCCGGAGGCAAACTAATCTCAATTGTCTGCCGCACCGTCTTAACTGGGCGAATCCCTTATCAAAACTTTATTTTCAAGTCCTAATGTTCTTTTTCTTTTGTCTCGATCTGTAACACGTAGCCGAGTTTTTAAGTCCTAACCGTTACAGATCGAGACAAACAAGGTAGGCCCCGCCGAATTGTCTCAATCTGTAACATCTGGTTGGTGGTTTCACCCCTACCTGTTACAGGTTGAGACGATTTGATAGTGGAGTCCTTATTTGCGCGTCATATCGCGTAGCGCTGACACGCTGGTTTCCACAATGACAGGAGGTAAAAGTCCTCCCGCATCACCCGTTGGCAATCCCGTAGCGATAACTAGCAAATAACCTGCGTGTGTTCCTCGATGGCGGCACGATCCTCGGCGGCGATGCCCGGCTCGCACACCACGGCGTCCAAATTGTCCAGGCGGCAGAAGGTGTAGAAGTCGCGCTTGCCGATCTTGCTGGAGTCGGCGATCAGATAGCGCGAGTCGGCCTTGCTAAAGGCGAGCTGCTGGATGCGGCCCTCTTCCATATTGGATGTAGACACGTCGCCGTCCAGAATGCCGTTGGCACCGATAAACGCCGCGTCGATGCCCAGTGCACGCAGGGTATCCTCGGCCGTTGGTCCCACAAAAGCGGCGGTGCGGCGACGGTACATGCCACCTACCAGGCACAGGTCACAGTCCTCGCGCGCCTCGAGCAGGTTAAAGACCGAAAGCGAGTTAGTCACGATACGCAGGCGGCACGCCGGCAGCATCGAGGCCATCTGCTCCACCGTAGTGCCCGTGCCCAAAAAGATGGTCGAGCCTTCCTCGATAAGCCCCACAGCACGGTGCGCGATCTGCAGCTTTTCCTCGGCATGCTTGGTGCGCTTTTCGCTGTGCGAATACTCATGGCGCAACATAGCATGTGGACGGCCCTGCGCACTGCGGGCTCCACCGTGCACGCGCTCAATCTCGCCCAGGCTCGCGAGTTCCTCAAGGTCGCGGCGGATCGTCATATCCGAGACACCTAACGCATCAGAAATCTCTTTAACCGAGACCGTGCCTTGCTCTTCGAGCAGCTGCCGAACCTTATCCTGTCGCTCTGCCTTAATCACGATGAATCCTCGCCGTTCTTTGCGCGCATATCATTCAAACAGTAACGAACAAATTGTATCAGACTCGTGCGCGTCAAAAATGAACGCCCGCACAGCTCCAATCATCACTTTTTTGAGAAAAATACCCCCTGCTTTAGTGGGGTGTAGTGATAATCTCGCCTGTTCGCGCTACAGTTTGTCGGAAATACCTCGATGTTAGGAACCAAATGATCACTTCCGAGCTTTTCGGCACCGCGCCGTGCGGTACCCCCGTTCATCGTTACACCCTCAACGGGCCCGAGATCTGCGTTCGAATTATGGACTATGGCGCCACCGTGCTGGGTATCGACGTGCCCGACATCCCCGGCAACGTGCGCGATGTGGTGCTGGGCTTCGATAAGCTCGAGGATTACTTTGACAACCCCGCCTGCTTTGGCGCGACCATCGGACCTGTGGCCAACCGCACTGCAGGTGCCACGATCACCATCGCCGGCACGGACTGGCATATGCCCGCCAACGAGGGCGCCAACAACCTGCACAGCGATCTTGAGCATGGTCTGCACAAGCGCGTATGGGACGTTGAGCTCGACGAGGTCCACAATGCCGTGCGCATGACCACCTCGCTTGAGGATGGCGAGTTGGGCCTTCCCGGCAACCGCACCTTTACGGCCGTGTTTACCGTAACGCGTACCGGCTGCTTCCGTATCGAATATGGCTGCGAGAGCGACCGCGCCACGTACGTGTCCATGACCAACCACACGTACTTTAATCTTGCCGGTCATAACGCCGGCATGGACTGTGAGCACTTCTTTGTTGCTAACGCCACTCACTACCTGCCCATTAACGAGCAGAACATCCCCACCGGCGAGATTGCTCCGGTCGAGGGAACACCGTTTGACTTTCGCGAGCTGCGCCCCGTCGCGCCTGGCATGGAGGCCGACGACCCGCAGATTAAGCAGGCACGCGGCTACGACCACTGCCTGTGCATCGATGACTATCAGTACGGCCGCAACCTGCGTCGCGCCCTGCATGTCGAGGAGATGTGGACCGGCCGCGAGCTGGACTACTACACCACCGCCCCGGGCGTGCAGCTCTACACCGGCAATTGGTTGGGCGACGAGCACGCCAAGGACGATGCCAACTACGGCTGGGGCGCCGGCTTTGCCCTCGAGGCCGAGATGTACCCCGACACGCCGCACCAGCCGCTGTTCCCGCAGGGCATTGTGGGCCCGGGTCATCCCTACAGCAATGTGATCGAGTACCACTTTATGAGGCACTAAGCCCACAACGCGACATATCGCACAGCAGCGCCCGCCGGCACCACCGCCGACGGGCGTTTTGCTACCTAGTCATTGGGGACGTTCTTAAATGACTAGCTGGATGGGGTCGGTGTTGGAGCTAGCGGATTTCTAGTTCTATGCCGAGCGCTTGCAGCTCTTTGAGGGCAGCGACGTCTGTGTCGTCTACGGCAACTGCGGGTGTTGCGGGACGCTTGCCCTCCCCTGCCTGCATATGGCCGATGCTGATCTTGGTGATCGGCACACCACCCTTAACCAGCGCGAGCGCATCGGCGGGTGAGGCCACCATAATCAGAATCCATTGACGCGGCGTTGCGGTATGAATGATATCGATGGTCCTTTGCACCGAGAAAAACCGCGTCCACACGCCCTCGGGCGCCGCGACCCTCATAGGCGCCCACTTGCGCGAATCAGCCGCAATCTCGTCGTTGACGATCAGGACGAGGTTGGAACCCACAACCTCGTTCCACAGTTCAACGTCTTGCCCGTAAATAAACCGGTCGTCGATACGCGTCAGGAGAATCTTGGGCTGAGCCATCGCCGCCTCGTTTCGCTCGACATCCATACGATCTGGACGCCAGCAGCCAACTCAGCAGCAGGTCAAACGCCAAATGGGTGCCACAGACATCACGCTTCTAATATTAGTGCATTTAAAGTGAGAAAAGCCGTCAGAACACTTGCGCGGATGAGCGATGTCCCGTATCATAGACAGCCGTTGACGCCTCAGTTGCGTCACCACATGGCCGCCAGCGTAGCTCAGTTGGTAGAGCACCGCTCTCGTAAAGCGGGGGTCACCGGTTCGAGCCCGGTCGCTGGCTCCATTGCATTAGTGCAGCTCAGAAGCGTAATTGCTTCTGAGCTTTTTTGTTTTCGCGTCTCTTTCCTCCTTCTCCGAGGAGTGAAAAAGGGGTGAAAAACTTTTTTAACTGTTTTCCATAAATAGCTAGCATCATCCAACGTTCACATTAGATCGAACAACAATCCTGTTACGCATAGCCTAATTCCGCTGAGTATCAGAGAAGAACGTCCGGATTATATGCATCCAGCTTCGCTTCTCCAGTCGCCAGTGACTCCTCCAGCCGGTCAGCATATTCAACAATAGAGCCGTAGAATATGGGAGTAAATCCGAACTTTTCGATAAAGAGGGGTTCCGCTACGTCAATCCTCTTCTTGGCAACCGCGGCCTCATCCTTTTCATAGTACCCAGTGCCAGGAATCCGCTCGTTTGCCTGCGGCAAGCACTTAAGCTGCCTACACAAGCGCGCCGACCCCTTTGAAAGACCCATAAAGGTGATAGCACCAGAGATTACGCCACCGACGCCCACAACAACCTTGCCAGCGGCATCCCCCACCGTCTGCTTTGTTATCTTGATACCCATGAAGCTCAAGAGCTTCTTCAGGATCGGATACCAACTGGTCTTGGTTAGCGACTGGCGAGCGACCTTTTTCGCGACCGCCTCTTGGGCGTTTTTGGCGATTACGGTTAGCATCGAATTCGCGCTGCCTACACCCATCATCACACCGAGCAACACTGCCATTTCGTAGAGAGTCTCGTCATCAACGTCGTCACATTCTTCAAAAAAGGTCTGCCAGCCATACAGGTATGCCAGTTTCTGCATAATCCTGAATGCGTGCACGTAGTATTACGTAATATCGGCAGGAATGGTGCCCACCATCGCGACACCTCCGGGAAGACCCGCTGCAAAGGAAAAGGCGGTTGACTTCTTTGCCTCATAATCAATTACTTCTCTAGCAATTCTATCGATCAGGCCCACATCGATTCCGGCGGTAACGGGGGTCGTTTCCACGGCAAACTCGACGACATCTTTATGGACACCCTTCCTCCTCAGCTCCGAGCGGAGGAAATGGGGCCGATCAATTCTCACTCCCTTTAGCCGAGCAACTTTTTTCATAAAGTCAATCAAAAATCTCTGGGCCTCCGCCAACTGCTCATCGCTCTTGTCTTTTAACTCTGCAAAAGCCGAATCAACGAGAACAGCGACCCCAAGGCCCTCGCCCTCGTTTTTCTTTCCAAGCAGCCTGACGTCCATACAGCCTTCCAATCAATGCGCCGCGCGGGCTATCGCGTTCTGCGACAGGCCGGACGCACGGAGCCTGAGGGCCTCCCTGGCCCTTATCCTTCTCGCCATGCTGTACCTCCTTGGTCTCGGCTGCATGGATAGCCGGAACGTACCAGGGGGACGGTGCCGACGGGAATATCGGCGGTGCCGAACGGCAATATTCGGGATGTGAGCGGACGGTGTGTAAGCGCAATATCGCCGGTGTCAAAGAGGACAATTACTCAAACAGGTGAAGGAGGGCATCGAGGAGGATAAGGAGATTTACGGTGGCAATTAAGAAGCCAACTCGCCGCGTCATGCCCGTTGGAGAGGCGAGCATGACCCTCATGGGTAATCAAGACACACGAAACAAAGGGGATTCGACAAGTCGCAAGAAAGGGGAGTGCATCACCTTTTGGGTTACGGAAGAGCAGAAGCAAGAGATGAGCACCTACGCGGCGGAACACAACACCACGGTATCAAGGATCATCATCGAAGGCCTTGAGATACGCATGGGTAAAGGGCAATCATTATAGCTTAGCCTTCTGCAATTGCTGCGACTCGATGCGGTCCTATCGATTTGCGCAACGGTGTGACGCGTTATCTAGACTGACGATCGTTTCCGCTGCATTTGCCAGCTCATTATCATGTGAAACAATGATAATGAGCTGTTTCAATTTGTTGTTTCTGACATACGAAGCGAGTTCGGCTCGGCTTGTTTCATCCAATCCAGTTGTAGGCTCATCGAGCACCAAGACTGATGGATTACGGGAAATTGCCGACCACAAGTATACACGGCGCAGCTCACCACCCGAAAGTTCAGGACAACGTTTCTCAAGCAAGCCCTCTATGCTGGTTGTCAACGACGGTAGCTCATTCATATGCTGGTGCTTTGTAAAAAATGGGGTGTTGAAATAATCCAACAGGTCCCGAACCGTCTCATCTGGAGCGAAGCACGGTTGGGGGCAGCACGATATCGTGTCTGAACGTATGTAATCCAAATTGCATTTTTCAATCGGCATGTCGTTGTATGTTACTTTGCCTGCCGATGGATACAGCCCAAGGAGCAGGTAAAGGAGCGACGTTTTTCCTCTTCCATTTTCTCCGGTTATGCAGTATGTTCCAGGGCCGGAGAAATCGAAGGAAAATCCGTCAAGAACCTTTCGGGGAGATCCGTCTGGAAGGGGTACCGTAAAATCCAACTTGGAAACAGAAATGCGATTTATTGTGTCAAGCCTGACTAAACCTGTCTGATCTTGCTCTGGTTCCGGTCCTACCTTTCCCATGGCGCTCATCCTGTCCCACGAAGCCTTGGCATCCTGATAGGACTTGAACAGGTTCATCGTGTTTTTCAAGGTTTTAAATAGGACGGCAAAATATGCACCGACGATGGTGTATTCGCCTATCGTCATGGTTCCATTGATGATTCGCACTCCGGATACGATGAGTATTATCGCTTGAAACACGGCAGCAAAAAGGCTGTCAATCGATGTTAGTGAGAATGAGAGCTTTCCCGAGTGCAAGACCTTTGGAAAATACTTTTCAAATCCGGTGTCAAGTGCTAGCTCGCTTTTATTGTATGAAGACGTTAACTGAATGTTGAGAATCTGATTCAACTGCGATGCTATTACGGCATAGAAAGCGCTATCTGCCTCCTTCTTCTCGTACATGACTTTATATAGAAGCTTTCGCAATCCGGTAATAACGAAGAGATATGCCACAAGAAGGAGGATGGAGAATAGTGCGAGGAGTGGATCAACCGACCATATGACGAGCAACACGAAAGGAATGGCGACAACAGACAGGGGAGCGCTGATAAAGTTTGTTAGAACGAAAGAAGAAACAACACCTGAGTCAGTGAAAATCCTTTGCGTCGTATAGGCTGAGTCGGTTGTTCGGTTCGTCAGAAAATTAACTCGCTCAAAGCGCAAGACGGTTTCCCTGAGTAGGTCAAAAGAAAGCTTTGTGGATATACGGATAGATAACGTTCCTGCAAAATATGAAAATAAGGCAGAAAAGACCCCTATTGAAGCTACGAGGAGCGCAAAAAGCACAGCATCCTTCTCGCTGCGATTGGCAAGAAGGAAATCTAAGAACTTTCCGTTCACATATGGTGCGGCATAGGAAAGGGCGATTCCAATCGTCGTGATGGCAATGAACGTGAAAGCACCCTTTGTTTTACTAAACTTCGATAAGACGTACCGAATCAAGAATGGCCCCAATCTATCAGGTATGAAATACCAACTGATGACACCTTACACCGCGGTTCGGTGGAAACGAAGCGGCGACTAATCGGCACGAGCGCTTCCATAGAGAGTCTTTGCGAGCTGGATCCTCATAGAAACGGGAATTTTATGTTCGATCAATAGGCCGCGCACGGCAGTCGGACGGCTGAAAAATAAAACAGCCGTCCGACTAAAGCTGTAAATTTTTTCATCGTTTGTTGGGCATGCGCCTGAAGTTTCATGCAATAGGAAATCCATTATGACCATGGTCGAAATGTGAACACTACGATCGTTAGCAAGGAGACGCCAAGACCGGCAAAGATTATGATGAGCGGCAGAATGAAAGCCGCCGATGCCGATAATGGGATTTGGGACGCAAAGGCAATGATGCCCGCGAGAAGGAGACCGGCTCCCGTCAACGCTATTCCGAGTCCGACCAATCTGGCAACAAGAGGAATCTTCTCGCTTGGAATATGAGCGATATGGTAACTGTGAATCAGGCCGGGATTGCCGGTCTTTACCATTAACACCCCGACAACGAGAAAGCAGATTCCTCCTACCATGCCGCCAATGGATGATCTTAGCGCTTCAGGACTCATTGCTCGTCTTGGCCACCTTGCTCGCTGAGGGGAAGTGCTGCGGCAAAAGTGATGAGGACCAGTTCATAGGCTCCAACTGCGGTGACTCCGACCGCCACATTTGCTCCCCACACGATGTAATACATGTCGAACCAAGTTTCCGTTCCAAGAGTCGATGCTCTGGTCGGATTCATGTTGTCTACTACGGGCTTCTCGTACATTTAACCCAACATCTCCTTCAACGATGAGTTCAACAGTTCATCCGCGGTATCATCAATCAGGTCAACGTGTAGATCACCTCCCATATCTATATCGCAAATTGTGTCGGACATACGCTCCATGTCGTCAATGGTCCACATGTGGTTACAGAGGTCTTGAACCAGTTTTGTGGACCAAATTGAGCTAAGTCCGTTGTTCCAGTAATCCTCAAGAGGGTGGTTTCTGATGTTGCCAACCACTAACGGGATATACGGAGAAACGACGATGTCGCCGTTTGCGTGCACTGAAACCTGATCTAATAGATATCGGTTATCAGAGAAGCGAATTAGATGGTCGACGGGGTCGCCCCATTGCGGTCGGACATTCGGGTGCTTCCGAAGGAAGTCGTCCTCTTGAATGGCGTGAATCAACGTACGGTATTGGGAATAGTCCGGTCTAATAAATGTGTTCTTTCGCGCACGGCCCAAAACCATGAGGGGTTGGACACGTAGTTCGATAAAGTCACCCGGCGTCCTCTTCGGCCTGTTAGATTTGGTGAAAATCTCATCTAATAGTGAGATGACATCGGGAAACTGTTCGGTGTTGAACGACGTGGGCGTAAATGCGATAGCAAGGTGCAAATCGGAATGGTTGAGTACGGTGGCAACTGCTTCTTCGACGATTTCGAAGGCTCCCTCATGTCCCCTCAGCCTATCGTGAGCTGACCCAATGCCGTCTAGGCTAAATTGGATGCTTTTGAGTCCGGAATCTTCTAAATCTCGGAGAAGGGATTCCGTGAGGAGAAGCCCGTTGGTTACCAGGCTCGCTGCAACATTCCCATCTCGCAATATGGGAAGGCAGCGCAAGATATCTTTACTGCGCAACAAGGTTTCTCCTCCACAGAAACACATGCTGTAAAGCGACATGTCTGCCATTTCCTTTGCGAAAACAAAAAGTTCATCTGAGGTCAACTCGTCGTGCATGACCTCATTCTCGCCGCTGCTGTTATAGCAGTGCAGACATCTCAAGTTGCACTTGTTTGTTATGTCAAGGGCGACGTGATGTGGCGCTCTGAGAACGTTGGTGTACTTGTTTTCCGAAACTCGTCCCATGGTTCCTCTTAACAGACTTCTGAAAAACAGTATACATTCATGCAGTCGCCGTCGCTGCACTCACCTGGAAAAGTGCCAGCGCAAGTGAATTCTGGCTCATTGATAAGATTTCGAATTCCTTCGTTTGATGCAATTTCCTTGCTGGTTAGGTTCAGGTGGAAAAAATTGGGAACATCGCAAAATTCTTGACGATAGAAGCTGGCCGCAGCGGCAATACATTGAACGGCGATGCTTGCGGGGCACAAAAGAAGACAGATGTCTGCGTATCTGAGTAAAGGATTGCTGGAGGGGGCGAGGCCGAGTAGACCGGTTGGTCTCCCTGACTCATATACAATGAAAAATTCCTTGCTCAGATTGAACAATCCGTTTCGCACCTCTAGCGGTCGTTCATACTGCTCGACGGAAAGAGGCCAACCGTAGACAATTGTGGGACTTTCTGGTTCTGATGAGCTCGCCTGGCTTGCCAGGGAGCAAATCAGGCGAATATCGTTTTCTTGGGCAAGCCGTATATGGGTCCCATTGTCCACGCAAATCTCATCGGCAATGGGTGTGCCATTTTCGGAGCCTTCGTGAGTTCGTGTGGGTAGTCCCTACGC
>CABQNF010000003.1 GCA_902465465.1 uncultured Collinsella sp.
CGTGTAGTGGAGCGTGGTGTTGAAGACTTCGACGACCGTACCCGCCGGCACGCGGAACGCCTTAACGCATGCGGTGTCGAGCTTGCCGTCCTCGATCTCCCAGCGATGCGCCACGAGCAGGATAAAGTCGCGCGCGCCCAGGTTGAACTCGCTCGCGCGGTGGTACTCCAGGCAGTTGAGACGCGTGTTGTGGCCGTTGCACCAGCCCAGCTGGAACGGACGGCCACCAAACATGAGAAAGCCAAGCTTGTTGGCATCCTTGACGTCCTCGAGCTCCGGCGCGCTTGCTACGTACTTGCTGCCCTCGGGAATGGGCGTGGCAGAGAGCGCCTCGAGCACGGGCGACGTGAGCTCGGACGAAACGTTATCCCAAACGTTGCCATAGGATTTGAACTCGGGATCGTTGACAGAGTAGATATTCATGTTCACTCCTGTTCGTAAATGTGACTATACGAACATTCTAGAACAAACATGAGCGATTTTGAACGCTCGCCCCGACCAATCAACAAAAAGGCGCCCCCGCATAAGCGAAGGCGCCCAATGCGCGCGTTTTGGACGATAAAGCCCTTATGCCTGCTGATAGTGCAGGTGCTTCTCGTCGATATCGGCCAGGTCGCGGTCGAGGTAGCGGCGCGCAAGCCAGTTGGCCATGGGGAGGTTCTGGTCCAGGTAGTTACCGCATTCCTCGGGAGCGGCACCGGGGACATCGCCCTCAAAGCCGGCGACAAACTCGAACAGCTCACGCACGAGCGGCAGGATCTCCTCGCTCGTCACCTCGCCAAACACAACCAGGTAAAAGCCCGTGCGGCAGCCCATGGGGCCAAAGTAGACAATGCGGCCCGACCACTCGGCATGATTGCGAAGGAACGTCGCGCCCAGGTGCTCGATGGTGTGGCACTCGGCCGTGTTCATGACCGGCTCCTTGTTGGGCGTGGTCAGGCGCAGGTCAAAGGTGGTGACGGCGGCCCCGGTCGCCGGATCGCGGTCGATGCGGCTCACATACACGCCGGGCTCAAGCAACAGATGGTCAACGGAAAAGCTCGCAATGCGCTCCATGGCAGATCCTCTCGGTAGTCAATTTGGGACGGGCTCTTTTAGCTGGTTCGAATGGTCGCACCAATCATACCAGTCAAAAAAGCCCCGTCCCAAAAAGACAGCTTAGCCAAGGACGCGGGCCATACGCGTCTTGAACTCGGACAGGAAGCGCGGAGCATCCACGGTCAGTGCCACAAGCGCGCTCTTGTCCGGATCGGACAGGCGGCGCTCATCGCAGATGGTGCGACCGCGGTACTCGCCCAGCAGATCAACACGCAGGTTGCAGCCGAGCGCACCTACGAGCGTGGGGTCGATCGCCACGGCAACGGCCAGCGGATCGTGCAGCGCACAACCACCCAGGTAGGGTGCGTTCATCTCGTACGAGCCAATGTAGTGCTCGACCATGCTCGCAAATGCGCAGCCCGCCATAGTGCCCGAGCCCGTCCAGCCGGCAATGTCGCGGCGTGTAAGCACCACGCGATGCGTCACGTCCAGACCCACCATGGTGAGCTTACGGCCCGAGCGCAGCACCGCGTCGGCTGCCTCGGGGTCGCTCGCCATATTGGCCTCGGCACCCGCGCTCACGTTGCCGGGCACGGTAAGGGCGCCGCCCATCACGACCACGCGGCCGATGGACATCATCGCTGCCGCATCGCGCTCCAGGGCGAGCGCCAGGTTGGAGAGCGGGCCAGTCGCCACGTAGACCAGATCGGGACCATAGGTGCGCGCGGCATCGATCAGATAATCGACCGCAGCGTTGCCGTCGGCCGAGGTCGCCCCCACCGGCTCGTAGGGCGACGCGGGCACGCTCGCGCCGCCGATGCCGTTCTTGCCGTGAATGAGCGCGGTGGACGCCGGCGGCGTATAAGGCTCAGTCGCCTGCAGAGGACGGTCGGCGCCCAGGTACACCGGCACCTCGGGACGACCCAGCAGATCGAGCACCGCCAGGCAATTGTGCGCCGATTGCTCGACGCGCACGTTACCAAAGCACGTGGTGATGCCCACGAGCTCCACCTCGGGGCTCGCGATGGCATAGGCCAGCGCCATCGCATCGTCCACACCCATATCCAGATCAAGGATCAGCTTCTTGATTGCCATTGTTCTACTCCGCTTCTCCGTCTTTATCGTTTAACCAAACCAATGTTCAACTTCGGTGCGCGTGGGAATCGATCGCTGAGCGCCCAGGCGCGACACCGTCACCGCCGAGGCGCGAGCACCCGCGGCCATGCACTCAAAGAGCGGCAAGCCCTCTAGGCGAGCCGCCGCCAACGCGCCGATAAACGTATCGCCGGCGGCCGTGGTATCGACTACCGTGCTCGAAAGTGCCGGCATGCGCAGCAGCTCACCGCCATCGCCGAGCGTAACCGAGCCGGCACCGCCCAACGTGATGACCGCAGCTCCGGCGCCCTTGTCGAGCAGCGCATTGAGCGCGGTGACGCAACTCACGTCATCCGCGGGCAGAATACCCGTCAGAACATGGCACTCGGTCTCGTTGGGGCAGACCAGGTCGACCGCAGGCCAGACCTCCGCAGGCAGCTCGCAGGCGGGCGCTGGATTAAAGACCGTATAGAACCCCAGCTCGTGAGCGCAAACAAGTGCCTCGGCCGTCGCCGCAAGGTCGCATTCGCCCTGGGCGATAAAGACGCTTCCGGCAGCCGGGGCAATCTCGCTGGCGCCGCCGTCGAGCTCATGGGCCACCAGACGCCTCAGCGCGCAGGCAACGTCCGCGCCCGCAAGCGCATGGTTGGCGCCCGGTGACAGTATGATGCGGTTGTCGCCCTCGCAGCGAATGATGGTCGCCGTTCCCGTCTCCACGTCATCGCGATGCACTACAAAGTCACAGTCCACGCCGGCGTCTTGGAGCCCCGCCACGAGCGACGCGCCGAACGCATCGCGACCGACCGCGCCGATCATGTGCGTGCACGCGCCCATACGCGCGGCAGCTACGGCCTGATTGGCGCCCTTGCCTCCGGCGTTGGTGATAAACCCGCTGCCGCCGACGGTCTCGCCCGCACGCGGTATGCGCTCGCACGCCACCGAAAGGTCCATGTTCATGCTGCCGAACACCGCAACGATGCCGCGATCTGCCATGGAAACCTCCTCATCTGCGGGCCTTATGCCCACCGCCAGCCGTCGATCGTGCACTCTCGCACCCCCTATAACTTTAGTTCACTTTGATGTGGACGCGCGCTTGAGCTTGCGCCAGCAGCAAGCATTCACAGGAGCAGGCAGCTACAATGAAGGCGTGCTGATTATTCTCGTCATTGGATGATGTTTTATGGAACAACTCTCGCAATCGGGCTCGCGCGGTCGACGCCGCACGGGCAACGAGCCGGCGCCGCACGAACGCGTGAAGGGTGAACGCCGTGCCAACGAACCGCGACGCACCGCGAGCCCCCATCGTGCTTCTGCTAACAACGCGGGCCGCGCCAACACTCCCGCCGCGGAGCAGACGCCTGCTCGCCCCAAGTCCCGCTACATCCCTGCACTCGACGGTCTGCGTACGCTCGCCGTCGTCGCGGTGGTGCTCTATCACCTCAACCTCACGTGGGCGCAGGGCGGTCTGCTCGGCGTCACGATCTTCTTTGTGCTTTCGGGCTATCTGATCACACGCCTGCTACTCAACGAAGTCGCTAAGACCGGCCGCATCGACCTCAAGAGCTTCTGGATCCGCCGCATCCGTCGCCTGGTCCCCGCCGTGGTAACCGTCGTGGTGGTGACCTGTGCGCTGTGCACCGTCTTCAACCACGTGATGCTCACCAAGATGCGCCCCGACATTCTGCCGTCACTGCTGTTCTTTAACAACTGGTGGCAGATTGCCCAAAACGTCTCGTACTTCAATGCTCTGGGCGACCCCTCGCCGCTCACGCACTTTTGGTCGCTTGCCATCGAGGAACAGTTCTACCTGATTTGGCCGCCGCTGCTGTTTGCCATGGTATCCATGCATGTGAGCAAACCCAACACGCGCCGCGTGGTTCTAGGCCTTGCCGCGGTATCTGCCCTTGCCATGATGGTGCTTTACAACCCTGCCGCCGACCCCAGCCGCGTGTACTACGGCACCGACACCCGCGTGTTCTCGCTGCTGCTGGGTGCCTGGATGGCCTTTATCCCCGATCGCGACCTGGCGCTGGTGCGTCTCGCTCGTCGTTTGGGGCTCAATCGCCTGGCCGGCGCCGCCAAGCACGGCAAGAGCGCCGAGGGCAAGCCTGGCGAGAAGGCCGACGAATCAGCCGAGACCGGCCCGGCACAGCCGAGCGCCCTCGTGCGCTTTTGGTCCTCGCCCGCATCCATCGATGTGTTGGGCGTCGTGGGTCTGGTTGGCCTTGCCGCCATGGTCGCGCTCACCAACGGCTACACCGCCTTCCAGTATCGCGGAGGCACACTGCTGTGCTCGATCCTCACGCTCATGGTCATCGCGGCCTGCGTGCAGCCCCAGGGAATGGTTGCCCGCGCGCTGTCCGCCGAGCCGCTCGTGTGGGTTGGCAAGCGCTCGTACAGCATCTACCTGTGGCACTATCCGCTGCTGTTGCTTATGAACCCGGTCGCCAACATCAACGATACACCGTGGTGGCAGTACATTTTGCAGGTGCTGTTGGTGGTCGCCGTGGCCGAATGCTCATATCGCTTTATCGAGACGCCGTTTAGAAAGGGCGCCTTTGGGCGCACCGTATCCGAGTTCCGCGACGGCACCGCCACGCCCGCCAACTGGGCACGCGCGCACGTCCCTGCCTGCGCAGCCTGCGCCGTCGTGTTGGTCGTTGCGCTGGGCGGTCTGATCTTTGTGCCGGAGACCTCCGCACTGAGCGGCGAGGGCGCCGAAGTTCTGAACAAGGAAGCCAAAAACACCGCGCCCACCGACCAGCAGGCGGCCGACGACACCGACAAGGACAACGACGGCTTCCCCGATGGCTCCTACGATCTGCTTATGATCGGCGACTCCGTGTCGCTGCGTGCCGTAGACACCTTTGACGGCGTGTTCCCGCACAGCCATATCGATGCCGAAAAGGGCCGCCAGTTCGATGCGGGCCGTGCGACATTTGAGGGCTATATCCAGCAGAACCTTGCCGGCAAGATCGTGGTCTTTGCGCTGGGCACCAACGGCTTGGTAACCGACGACCAGATCGACGCCATCATGGCCGATGCAGGAGATAAGCGTATTGTGGTGTTTGTGAACACGCGCAGCCCGCAGCCGTGGGTTGGCTCTACCAACCAGGCCATTGCCAACGCCGCTACGCGCTACAAGAACGTGCGCGTTATCGATTGGTACGGATACAGTGCTAACCGCAACGACCTGTTCGATGGCGATGGCACGCACCTTTCGAACACGGGTGTGACCGAGTACCTTAAGCTCATCCACGATGCCGTCAAGAAGGACCTGCCCGTACACCCCGAGGATCACGTCAACGATCCGCAGCCGGCAGCCGTCAAGTCTGCCACCGACGCGCTCGTTAATGCCCTCGCCTTCAAACCGCACAAGCTAGGCACCGACAAGTAACCTGCAGCGCAAACTTCCCACATCCGGAGGGGGTGTCTGCCACGGCAGACACCCCCTCCGGCAGTTAGGGACACTCCTGGCGCAGCCAATGAAGACCTCTACGGATGAATTCCAGGCCGCTCCGTCGCTCCAGACATCGTTTCCGCGCCTCGTGCCTGCCCCAAACAATCAAAACAAGCCCTTTTCGCCGCACCCTCAAAGGTCTGTGGGCAAAAAAGGGCAAATATGAGTACTGTTACCATTTTAGTAGCAAGCAAAACCACCCAAAATGACGTCCGAGCGACCCCTACAACCCCCTAAAGCAGCCAACCTGACTGGTTTAAGGCGTATTGGAGCCAATTTTAATGAACATACTAAAGGCTATGTTCATTATCTTTTAGGATGTAAATGCTATTCGCTTAGCAACAGTACTCATATTTGGCATTTTTTGTCCATTGCTATATAACTAACACCCTATAGCAGACAAAAAACAGGCCGCAGCCCATCGCTGCGGCCTGTTCGGAAGCAAAAGTGGGCGTTAAGCGCTGTAGCCCATCGCTTGCAGCACAAACATGACGACTGTCAACACCGTAATCACGGCGATAGTCGCCCAAGTGAGCACGTTCCACACGCGGCCATTGCGGTTGGCACCCATGATGTGACGGTCGGCGGCGATAACCACCTGGAACACCAGAACCACGGGCAGTAGCACGCCATTGATGACCTGCGAGGTCATCATAATCTGGAACAGATCGACGCCGGGCATAAGCACCAGCACGGCAGAGATACCGATGATGGCCGTAATGATGCCGCGGTAAACCGGGGCCTCGTCCCAGCTGCGGTCGGCACCGCGCTCCCAGCCAAATGCCTCGCAGATAGCGCTCGACGTAACGCCCGGCAGCACGCAGGCGGCCAAGAAGCTCGCCGCGACCAGGCCCGAGGCAAACAGTACCGTGGACCACTGGCCCGCGATGGGCTCCAGTGCGCGGGCGGCATCGGCGGCATCGCTAATCTGAATGCCCGCCGGGAACAACACCGTACCGGTCGTGATGATAATAAAGCCGGCAATGACATCGGCGGCAAGCGAGCCGCTCACGGTATCAATACGCTGCAACACGATGTCGTCCTCGCCCGCATTCTTATCGACCACGTTGTTCTGAGCCAAGAAGATCATCCACGGTGCGATGGTGGTACCGATCGTTGCGACCACGAGCGACACGTAGCTGGGATCGTTCTGAATATTGGGGACGACCAAGTCGACCGCGACCTCGCCCCAGTTGGGGCCGGCCATAAACGCGGCGACGATGTAGGTCACGAACACGCAGCTTACCAGCAGCAGAATCTTCTCGATGCGCTGGAAACTGCCCGACATGGTAAGCATCCACACCAGCAGCGCCACGAGCGGCACCGAGATGCTCGCCGGAACGCCAAACAGAGCAAGGCCGCTCGCGATACCCGCGAACTCCGAGATGGTCACCGCCGTGTTGGCGATCAACAGCGCTGCCATGGCCAGCACGCTCTTGCGCACGCCAAAGCGCTCGCGAATGAGCGACGCCAGGCCCTTACCCGTGACGCATCCGCAGCGCGCCGCGGTCTCCTGCGTCACGATAAGCAGCACGGTCATGACGGGAAGCATCCAGAGCATCTTATAGCCATAGCTGGCGCCCGCGCTGGAATACGTGGCGATGCCGCCAGCGTCATTGCCCGAAAGCGCCGCCAGAAGACCGGGGCCCATGGCGCCAAAGATGGCCGCGATGGTCAGCTTTTGCTTGGTGCTCGGCTTTTGCTTCGTATTTTGCACGCGACCACCTACCCCATGACCGACATGGTGAGCAGCACCGCGGCGATGCAGTACGCCACACACGAGATCATGACGGCGATGACGTTCATGGCGGTACCCGACGTATTAAGGTCGTGCTCATCGCGCCAGAACAGCACCATCAGGTAAATCACGGCGCTCATGTTGCCCACCAGGCAGATGATGGCCGCGATGTTAAAGCAGCCGGTAAAGAGCTGCTCCTCAAACATAGGGGCATCGAGGAACGCGGCAGTGCGCACCAGCTGCGCGCACAGGTAAGTAACAAGCGAAAGGATCAGGCCCATACCCGTGCTCTGGAAGAAGAATCCCAGGTACGGTTTGGGCTCGTCGTCGTGACCGTCGTACTCGAGGAAGTAGTTCTTGACGAACGACACCATGCGCGAGGCCGCCAGCAGCACGAGCGGCATGGCGCACATGGGGAACACCACCAGATGCGCGGAGCCCAGCGCCGTCCCCAGCACCGTCGCCATAATGCACGAGGCGATGCCCCACACGACGACCCAGTACTGACGATGCACGAACCAGCTGAGCACGTTCGTCGAGTCGTCCGACGCGCTATCGCCCGAGCCGACACCGGCGATCTGCAGGTCCTCCTGATGCTCCTCGGCGATAACGTCCATGGCGTCGTCGAAGGTCACGATACCCAGGATATGACGGTTCTCGTCGCAGACAGGGATGGCAACCAGGTCGTACTTGGTCATCTCGTCCGTCACGTCTTCCTGGTCCTCGTCGGGCGACACGTAGACCAGGTCGCGATAGGCGAGCTGGCCCAGCGTGGCATCGCGGTCGGCCACGATCAACGTGCGCAGCGAGAGCACGCCGGTGAGCATGCCGCTCGGATCCTCGGTATAGACGTAATAGACACTCTCGAAGTCCTCATCGAGTTTGCGAATCGCCTCGATGGCATCGCCGACCGTCGCCGTGGCGGGCAGCGAGACAAACTCCGAGGTCATGATGCGGCCGGCGGTGTTGTCCTCATAACCCAGCAGGTTACGAATCGCCTTCTCCTCCTTGACGCCCATCAGGCGCAGGAGCTTCTCGGCCTTCTCGTAATCGAGCTCGTCGATCAGGTCAGCTGCATCGTCCGGGTCCATCATGGCCAGCATCGACGATGCGTCCGTGTCGGACAGGCCCTCGAGCATCTCGGTCATAAGCTCGTCGTCATCGAACTCCGAGATGGCCTCGGCGGCCTGGGCGGTGTCGAGCTGCGCGAACACCTGCGCACGCAGGCGCGGGTCGAGCTGCTCGATGATGTCGGCAATGTCGGCAGGGTGCAGCTCGCCAAGCGTCTTGTGCGACACCGAGAGCTGGATGTTCTTAGTCGAGCGATCGAGCAGGTCCATGTAAGACCAGGCGATAATGTCCTCGCTGAGCGGCTTGCCCAGGTGCTTCATAAAGCCCTCGACGACATGCTCGAGTGTGGGGCTGATCGCGCGCAGCAGACCGCGGGCGCCAACTTCGGCACCCAGTAGGCGCAGCTGATTTTCGCCCGACATGGAAAACTTGATGTCGTTTACGCGCACGACCTTCATGCCCTGCGTGTCGACAATTTGCTTGTTAAGCACGTCGCGGGCGAGTAAGAGTTCGGTCGGCTGCAGGTACGAAAAACGGATTTCGGTGGCCGACGTCTTAAGGTGTACACCCGTCTCGTCGATACGGTCGACCCATTTGCGCCAGCTGATCATAAACGGCGTCTTGCCGGGTCCGCGGAACGCGAGCGACGTCACGTGCGGAAAAACTTCGCCGGTAGCAATACCAAAATCGTTGACCACGCCGAGCTTTTCGCCGTCGACGTCCAAGACCGGCAATTTGAGCATCTCACTCAGATAATTCAATGGTGCTCCCCATCATTATTCCTCCGGACGCGGCCGCGCGTGCGGCGTCTGGGGGCTTCTGGATATGTATACGCATGTGCGGGCGGCACGCCGCTCGACGCTTACACCCCGTGCATGCGCAAAAAGCACCTGCATGGGGTCATCGACTGTATGGTCGAGGTTTGGATTTCACCTGTAACCTTTCTCTTGACCCTCATTAACCGCAGTAACTATAGCATCAGCATCGCCCTGCGGCATCGAATTTATGCGCTGCACATTGCAGGCATACCAAACGCTGACGCATCCGTGACATAGTCATTGGGGACGTTCTTAAATGACTACCCAATGACTACTCTGTGGTGTCGTCGTCCTCGGCAAGTTGGGGGAACACGGCGTCCTTGGGCATGGTGACCTTCGTCAGCGAGGTGAGCTTTTTGCTCAGCGACGTGTCCGTCTTGACCAGGTCGCTGAGCGTCACGATCTTGTAGCCGTCGGCAATGAGGCCGTCGATAATTTGCGGCAGCGCCTCGAGCGTCTGCTCGGCGCATTCGTCTCTATCGGTGAGCAGCACGATATTGCCCGGCGTCACCGAATCGAGCACCGTCGAGACCTGCTCGTCGGCACCGTTGAGCAGCCAGTCGCCCGAGTCAATATTCCACGAGACCACGGCGGAGACCAGGTCCATCGCATCAATCCAGTTTTGCCCGTCAAAGGCAGCGTAGGGAGCACGCAGCAGCATCGTCTTCACGCCGGTCGCCGACTTAATCGCATCGGTGCCTTTCGTGATCTGTTCGCGTACCGCCTCACGGTCCTGACCCTTGAGCGAATCGTCGCTGTAGCTGTTGGATCCGATCTCGCACCCGGCATCGACAATCGCCTTGGCCGTGGCAGGCGAGGCCTCGGCCGCATCGCCCGAAAGGAAGAACGTCGCGGTGACGCCCTTTTCCTTGAGCACCTGCAAGATCTGCTTGGTAGCGCCGCTCGGACCCTCGTCAAACGTCAGCGCCACGTACTTTTTGTTGCCCTTGGGCGCCACGCTGGCGCACGCAACGACGCAATCGGTGGCGGGCACAACCTCGCCGCGGTCTTGCGTCTTGCCCGACTGCTCACCAACCCACACCTCGGAGCGGCCCTGGACACCCCACGTCTGCACATACTCGATAGCGCCCGTGCCCTCGACCTTGAGCTTGGGCTCGATAACCGTAGCCTGAACCTCGTGCTTCTCGTAGGTGTTACGGCCATCCTTGACCGTCACCTTCTCGCCGCCCTCAAGTTCGCGGCTATCCCATTTGCCCTGCTTCACGCGCTTGCCGTCGACCTTCACCGACAGCTTTTCGCCCCCATGGCGCTTGAGCACGCTGTCATCGACGGCCAGCAGGTCGCCTGTGTCGTAGGTGTCAGTCAACTCCTGGTCATCGATGAGATTCTGCAGCGTAGAGCCCACACGCACCGCGGTCTTCTGGCCGTTGAGCTCCACGTCCACACTGCGGTTGACGTAGCCCACGACGGCAGCGATAAACAGCACGAGCGCGCAACCCACGGCAATGAGCGCATAGGGCAGGCGAGACGAACGACGGGGCGTACGGCTGTTGCCGATGCGAGCGCTGCGGTCGCTAAAGCCGCGGCTATGGTTGAGATACATCGCGCCGGGCTTACGGTGACGCTTGCGCTGACCGCTGGGCAGCTGCCCCAGATCGCGGCGCGCCGTCGGACGCGCGCCCGAACGCCCGTTTAAGTTGGATCCGTTTTGGCGCATGTGCCCTCCCCCATAAACACAGCAAGCCGGAGCAACAGGTCTCCGGCTTGCCTCCCATCATTTGGTACGTCGCTATTTTGTAGCTTTTGACGAGCCGCCGCTCGCCTTTTGATATTCGTCCTTAAAGGCCTTGAACATGCCGCGCGTCTTGCCGAGCTGCTTGCCCAGTGCGCGACTGCCCTTGTCCACGGCAACCGATCCCTTGTCATCGAGCACCTTGGCGCCCTTCTTGACCTTATCGCCCACCACGACGCTTGCCTCGGCAGCCTTTGCGGCGGCGCCGCCCGAATACCCGAGCGACTTGACCTCGTCCGAGACGACCATCGCGCCGTTCTCGTAGCCGCGCAGCATCGTCGGCGGCACCTGCGTGTCACCGACCAAAACACTCGAAGCAGCACCGGCGGTCACATAGAATGCCTGCACGATGCCCGAGCGTGGCTTGAACTCAACGTCCGAGCAATAGCCCACGACGTCGCCCGATTCCGTGCGCACGTCCATACCGACCCAGATGATGCAATCGTCCAGGTTGATGTCGAGGCGCTTGGCGGCGGCGGCATCGTATGTGTCCTTGACGTCATCGACCGCAATGGCGCCCTCGTAGACACCAATGGCGTCGAGCGCTACGAATCGGTCGGGGCGCTCGATCATGCCCGCGATATCGGACTGGCGGACCATAAAGCCGACCACGCGCGTACCGCCCGGAGTAAAGACCGGAAAGTGAATCTTTCCGAGCTTTTTAGGGCTGCGCGGTGTGCCGTCCTTTTTGGTGCGCTTGTCCTCGGTAGGCTTGCGATAGATCTTGGCGCCGACAAAATCCCCGGCGCGCATTATGCCTCGGTCGAGGGCTCCGCAGCCTCGGTATCAGCCTCGACGGCGTTCTCGACCACGACGTCGGCGGCAGGCGTCACGTTGCCGCCCGAAATGGCGTCGTTGAGCTGCTCGCGCAGCTGGTCCATGCGCTCGCGGGCCAGGTCGACCTTGGCGCGCAGGTCGTCGGTCTTGGCGTCGACCATCGGGCCAAAGTCATTCACCGCAGCACGGGCCTCCTCGGCGCTGTGCTCGTAGGTGTCGCGCATATTGTCCCAGGCGTCGTTGGCGATATCGGCAGCCATGGCGCGGGTCTCGGCGCCCGAGCGCGGGGCCAGAGCAACGCCGACAATAGCGCCGGCAGCGGCACCAAAAAGTGCGCCGGAGACAAAGCTGAAAGTCTTACCCATGATCATTCCTCTCCTGCGGGCACGTCGGTGCCCACCGTTTGAATGCTGTCCATTATACCCGCAGCGCATCACTTGCCGCTCCGCTCATCTGCGTACGGCAAAGGCGCAGGTACGTGATGGTGATAAACGCGTAGGCCTACTCCTGAGGCATAGCCGGCATGGCCACCGTGGCACCCGGGTCCTCGCCGGCGCCGTCCACGAGCGGCAGGCTGCCCTCATGCGCAGGTCCTGCCGGAACCGTCGCAGCACCGCCAAAGACGGCAGCGGAGGCCTCGTGGTTCTCGGCAACCGCGCCCTCGGTATCAATCGCCACCTGGGGCTCGTCGTCAAAGTTGGGGACACCCTGGGGCTCGGTGGGAACGGGCTCGGCGGTCGCATCGGAAACGGGCTCGGCGTCGACCGGCGCATCGCCCTCGTCAGCGCCCTCGTCCTCGGCAGCATCTTCGCCGTTCGCAGCGGCGACGGCCTCGTGAGGATCCTTGCCCTCGGCCCCGGCGCGCATGCCCAGCACCAGGTTGCGCAGGCCCGCGACCGTGCCCTCCACGTCGGGGGCAGGCTGGTCGGCGTGCAGATAGGCCCAGTCCATCATAAAGGTGGCCGAAGACAGCGCACCGATGGCCAGCGCGTCGTCGGGGCACGAAAGCTCAACCTCAAAGACGCGCTCGTCGTGCTCGCTTACGCGCGTGCGGCCGCACGAGATGCTACCGGCAAGACCGGTCTCGTTCATGAGCTCAACTGTCACGTGCTCCAGCAGGTGGCAGAGCTCGGTCTGGCCCATGCAGTCCTGGAACTCGCGGCCGGAATCGCCCAGGCACAGGTGCTTGGCAATCGCCGGCACCAGGTAGTACACGCGCGCCGTGGCCTCGATGTCCTCCGAGGTCATGAGCGGCATGCCGGGGTTCACCAGCACATGCGCGCAGATCTTGTCCTCGCTGACGGTGACCTTAAGGATGTTGAACAGGCCTGCCATAACTCTCCCCTACTCTTCCTTGTCCTACTCGTCGCCGTCGTGCGGATTCGCGGAACCCGCACCCGACGTCGTCGGCTCGTCTACCGAAGACTCGGAATCCTTCTTATCGGTTTCGGCCGGAGCGATCACGCGAATGAGCGAGATGCGCTGGCCACGCATCGACTGAACTTTAAACTTGTACCCCGCGACCTCAAACACCTCTCCGATGTCGGGCACCGAGTCACAAAGCTCCAAAATCCAGCCGGCGATGGTCTCATAATCATCGCTTTCCTCAAGCGGCCAACCAAGCTCAATCGCGTCATCGCACGAAAAACGCCCATCAACGAGCCACTCGCGGCGCGAAAGGCGCGTGAGATACTTGTTGTCGGGGTCGAACTCGTCCTCGATCTCGCCGACGATCTCCTCGACGATGTCCTCGATGGTGATGATGCCGGCCGTGCCGCCGTACTCGTCCACGACCACCACGATCTGGTCATGCGAGGTCTGCATCTCGGACAGCAGCGGCAGGATGTCCTTGGTGTCGGGCACAAAGGTGGCGTCGCGCAAAAAGCCGGCGATGGGCTGGTCGCCCTTGCCGTCGAGCGCGGGCTGAATCAGGTCCTTGATGTGCGCGATGCCGGCGACGTTGTCGGGATCCTCGTGATAGACGGGGATGCGGCTAAAGCCGGTCTGGCGCATGGTGGACAGCACGTCGGCGACCGTCTCGTCGTCCTCGCACATGGTGGTGTCCACGCGTGGCACCATGACCTCGCGGGCAACGGTGTCGCCCAGGTCGAAGATCTCGTGGATCATGCGCTTTTCCTCGTCGAGCAGGTCGTCCTGCTCCGAGACCATGTACTTGATCTCTTCTTCCGAGACGTTCTGGCGGTCGTCGGCACTCTTGATGCGCAGGATGCGGGCCAGGCCATCGGAGCAAGCACCGGTCAGCCACACGAGCGGACGGGCGATCTTTTGGAACACGGAAAGCGGGCCCACGACCTGCTTGGACACGCCCTCGGCATTGGCCAGGCCGATGCGCTTGGGGACGAGCTCGCCGATCACGATGGACACGAAGGCGACCGCGACGGTGATGATGACCGGCGCCAGGCCGCGCGCGATGGCGGAGAGCGGCGCGATGCCAAAGCTCATGAGCCACGTGGCGAGCGGGTCGGACAGACTCGTCGAGGCGACGGCGGACGAGGCGAAGCCCACGAGCGTAATGGCAACCTGGATGGTGGCGAGCAGCTGGTCGGAGTCGGCAGCCAGCTTAATGGCACGCTCGGCGCGCTTGTCGCCCTCCTCGGCCTCGTGCTCCAACACGGCGCGCTTGGCCGTGGTGAGCGCCATCTCGGACATAGAGAAGTAGCCGTTGATGAGGGTCAAAACGAGGGTGGTGATAAGGGAGATGGTTATGTCCATCGGGAGTTTCTCGAACCTCCAAGATTCGGGACGTCAGGTTAAAACGTTGATGGCGGATACGGCAATTGCACCGGCGCCCAAACGAGAACGCGGGCGCGCAGGCGTGGTCGCTAGATTACGAAGAGGATCACCGCCATGAACTGGAAGATGCTGCCGGCGAGCACCCACAGGTGAAACACGCTGTGCAGATAGCGCACGTTTTTGGCGATATAGAACGGCACGCCCGCGGTGTAGCACACGCCGCCGACGGCGAGCAGGGCAAGTGCCACGGGGTTGAGCAGCGCAACAAGTTCGGGCAGCTTAAAGACAACGAGCCAGCCCATCAGCAGGTAGACCAGGCCGCTTACCCAATGCGGCTGGCGCTCGCGTAGGAAGCACTCGAGGGCGATGCCGATGATGGCGATGGCCCATACGGCAAAGAACAGCACAGCGCCGCCGTCGTTTGCGAGCGTGATGAGGCAAAACGGCGTATAGCTGCCGGCTATGAGCAGGTAGATGCAGCTGTGGTCGATGATGCGAAACACGCGCTTGGCGCGCGCGGGCTGAATCGCGTGGTAGAGCGTGGAGGCTAGGTATTCGAGGATAATGCTGACGCCATAGACAATCGCCGCGGCCATATGGGCCGGGCCTCCGCCGCGCAGGGCGGCGAATACGATCAGGAGCACCAGGCCCGCGATACCCAGCAGGCAGCCGACACCATGGGTGACGGAGTTCATGATCTCCTCGCCCACTGTGTAGTGTGGAACGGCCGCGGTCTTGGGTCGCGGCTTAGAACTGTCGCTCGAATCGGACATGCCGGTTACATCCTCCAACGTAAAGAGTTCTCAACACTATATCAAAGCGTCTAGGTACGTGCGAAATTTGCACCATACGTGACCCTTTGTTTACCCATTCTTTGCCTGTTGACGCATCAACGGCGAACGTCCATAATGCGCTTGCATTAAATGTTGATTTATTAACATCTTATAGGAGAATACCGCATGGCTCAAAACGCACGTTCCCATCGAAAGCTCAAGATAGCCGGCGTCGTTGCGCTGGTGCTCGTTGTCGCGCTGCTGGGGTTTGCCGGCAATTTTTTGTTTGACTTTGCCCTGAACCCCCAAGCGCCGTACACCATGAAGATGATGCAGGATGGCAAGGACGCCGAAAAGGGCGAGCAGATGGACGCCGAGGAGGGCGAGGCACGGACGTGGTTTAAGGAAAACCGCGAGAGCAGCAGCCTCACCGCGAACGACGGGACCGAGCTTGCCGCCTGGTATTTTGCTGCGTCGGAGAGCACGCACGACTACGCCGTCTGCCTGCATGGATATACCAACGAGCCCATCGGTATGGCCCGATACGTCAAGCGATTCCACGACCGCGGCATGAACGTACTCGCACCCGCCGCACGCGCCCACGAGCGCTCCGGCGGCGACTATATCGGCATGGGCTGGCCCGAGCGGCTCGATGTCGTCGCATGGATCGAGCGAATCGTTCAGGCTGACCCCGAGGCGCGCATCCTGGTCTTTGGCGAGTCGATGGGTGCGGCAACCGCCATGAACGTCGCGGGGGAATCTCTGCCCGCAAACGTGAAATGCATTATCGAGGACTGCGGTTATACAAGTGTTTGGGACGAGTTTTCTCTGCAGCTCAAGGACGTGTTCGGCCTGCCCAGCTTTCCCTTGCTCGATATAGCAAACTTGGTGTGCAACGTGCGCGCGGGCTACGACTTTCATAAGGCGAGCAGTGTGGAGCAACTCAAACACGCGACGGTTCCCATGCTGTTTATCCACGGCGACCAGGACACCTTTGTACCGTACAGCATGCTCGACCAAAATTACGACGCGTGCGCCAGCAAGGTCAAGCAAAAGCTCACTATCCATGGCGCCACCCACGCCAAGAGCGCGCAGGTCGACCCCGAACTCTACTGGAACACGGTCGACAACTTCCTCGACAAGAATTTTTAGGCAAAAAGCAACGTCTGGGGTTTTGTTGCCAAAAATCGGTTTGTGGTCGGCGGTATTCGATTTTTCACCGCACTTCCGAAAAGCCGCCCGCGGGCACTGTGCTCACGGGCGGCTTTTGCTAACGCTGCGCTACAAAAACGCTTGATTTGTCCAATAGCTAGACGCTACTTGACCTCGATGAGCTCGTACTTGCTCGTGCCCAGGCCGATCTTTTCGGCGTGCGCGATGCACGCGCGCCAGTCGGTGTCGGGATGCGTGATGCAGAAGGGATCCTTGGCCTGCTCGCCCTCCAGATGCTCGTGATTGTGCTCCATCTTGGCCGCGCTATCGGTGAGCTCGGTGTTGGGCAGCGGCTCGGATGCCATGACGGCATCGGCGCAGGCCTGGTCGATGGCGACCGGGTCGAAGCTCGCGAACATGCCGATATCGTTGACGATAGGCGTGTCGTTTTCGGGATGGCAATCGCAGTTGGGGCTGATATCCATGGCGAGCGAGATGTGGAAGCTCGGGCGGCCGTCGACAACGGCCTTGGTGTACTCGGCGATCTTGCAGTTGAGCACGTCTGCCGCGGCCTCATAGCCGGGCTTGATGCAGTCCTGGTTGCATGCCGCAATGCAGCGTCCGCAGCCCACGCAGCGATCGTGGTCGATGGCAGCCACGTGCACCGTGCGAGTAGCGCCGCTGGCAAGCTCGCGCTCGCGGGTGTCGTCGAACGAGATAGCGTTGTGCGCGCAGATCTTTTCGCAGGCACGGCAGCCAACGCAGTGCTCGGGCGCGACGTTCGGCTTGCCGGCGGCATGCTGCTCCATCTTGCCGGCGCGACTGCCGCCGCCCATGCCCAGGTTCTTCATGGCACCGCCAAAGCCGGCCTGCTCATGACCCTTAAAGTGGGTGAGGCTGATCACGATATCGGCATCCATGAGCGCCTGACCGATCTTGGCCTCGTGCACGTACTCGCCGCCCTCGACCGGGACAAGCGCCTCGTCGGTGCCCTTGAGGCCGTCGGCGATGATGATCTGGCAACCCGTAGCATACGGGGTAAAGCCGTTCTGGTAGGCGGTATCAATGTGCTCGAGCGCGTTTTTGCGGCTACCCACATAGAGCGTGTTGCAGTCGGTGAGGAAGGGCTTGCCACCCAGCTCCTTCACGACATCCGCGACGGCGCGGGCGTAGTTGGGACGCAAAAAGCTCAGGTTGCCCAGCTCGCCAAAGTGAATCTTAATGGCGACGAACTTGTTCTCAAAGTCGATCTGCTCAATTCCGGCGTGACGGATGAGGCGCTTGAGCTTGTCGAGCTGGCTCTCGCGAGCATGCGTGCGCAGGTTGGTGAAGTACACCTTAGCGGGTGCTGCGGGTGCAGTTGCGGTCATAGATCTATCCCCTCGGTCTATATGGCGTTACAGACATAGAGGATGGTACCAGTTAAAGCAGAGTTAAAGTCAAGTACGGAACCTAGTCATTGGGGACAGACTTAAATGACTGAAACCACTCATTGGGGACGGACTTAAATGAGTGCCTCGCCACCTGGCAGCTAGGGACGTTCCTTTCCTGCCGGCAGCTGGGGACAGTCCTTGCCAGCCCGGCCGGCGAGCCGACGAATGGCAAGAACTGTCCCCGATGGTTACTCCTGGACTTTGAGGGCCTCGGCCAGACTGACGCGCTTGATGGAGCGCGTGTGCAGCAGCGCCACGACCAGGTAGGTCGCAAAGCCGATTCCTGCACACGCCGCCATGGACCAAGCGGGCACGTAGATCTCGATATTGCCGTTATAGGCGAGCAGCATCGAGCGGAAGATGGCCGTGAGCGAGCCAATAATGACCGGCAGGCTCAGCACGAGTGACGCCGCAACGCACAACGTGATCGAGCGGATGTACAGATGCGAAATCTCGCTATCGCGATAGCCAAAGACTTTCATGTAGCTGATCGAACGGGCGCTGTGGTCGATCACAGCCTTGGTCAGCAGGTACATAAACAGCAAGAAGATGAACACCGCAAGCCCAACCATCATTCCGATCATTTTGCTCATCATGCCGATGAATTGGTCGCCCACGGCGCGCATGTCGTCGGGCGTGGTGTCGCCGGCAAAGTAACGAGCATCGAGGTCGAGCTTCTCGTTGCTCACATAGCCGTTAAAGTAGGCGGCGTCGTTGTCGAACAGCTCATTAAAGTCGTCGATACTCATATAGATATTCATGTCCGACTTGGAGCCCCAGGCACAGTCCTTGCCCGCGTACTCAAGGGAATAATACTCACCCTCGTACTTGTCGCTGAGCGTGACCTTCTGGCCCTCGCTCCAGCCAAACTTGTCGAGCAAGCCACCGCCAAAGACGACGCGTCCGTCGCCGACGTCCAGCCCTTTCCAGTAGCGCGAATCGGGCGAGATGCCGTAGACAGAAATCGCCTCCTCGCCATTACCATCGCCGCGGTCGTATTGCAGCTGGTAAACGGCGTATTTCTCGGCCTGCGCGATTGCGCCCGCGCCGTTGTCAATCGTGTTGACCGGGTGAATGTCGTCGTTGTCGGTGTCGATCTTAGAGGCCTTGTCAATCAGGTCGATAGCCTCGTCGCGGTTGCAGCCGAGGATATCGGCAAGGTCATCGAGGCGCGCATAAAGCGCATCCTTCTTGTCCTGGACCTTGGTAAGCGCATCCTGCGCCGCAGTCAGGCTCTCGGCAGACGGAGATGCGGTCGCGGCATCGGCTGCCGTCTGCGCCGCATCGGCCGCGTCGTCAAGCTCGTCATCGGCATCTTGGGCGGCGGAAAGCAGCGCGCCGTCAACCGACTGCAAGCGCTCGAGTGCTGACCACTGCTCGCGCTCCTCGGCAGTGCCCTCGAGCTCCAGCGGCGCCTTGAGCGTGTACTGGTGCTCGGCGACCAGGCTTGTCTCGAGGTTGTCCGCGTAGTGCGTCATCGTGGGCAGAATCGCCAGGCCAAAGAGCAGCAGTAGCGACGCAAACGCAATGCCCACAAAGAGCGTGGCAAAGTTGCCCAGGTTGCGCAGAAAGATACGCAGGCGGAAGCGGGAAACAAAACCCATGCGCTCCGGCAGTTGCATACCGCGCTTGGTGCCCGATTTGCCGCTCGCCTCGTGACGAAGGAACTGCAACGGCGTCTTGCCCATTTTGCGAAGCAGGCCCACCAGCGTGATGAGGATGAGCGCGGCGGCGGGAACCACGGCGCACTTCACAAAGATCTCCCAGCTCCAGTACACTTGGAAGGGCGGCAGGCTGTACGAACCGTAATAGAGGCTGCGCATGGGCTCGGTAAAGAACACAACGCCGAGCGCAGTGCCCAAAAGCGCCGCGACCACGCCCACGATGGCGGGAAGTGCCAGGTAGTGCAGCACGATCTCGCGACGGCGATAACCGCTGGCGAGCAGCGTGCCGATGATGGCGCTCTCCTCCTCGATGGTGGCGTCGGTAAGGACCACAAAGACGAACGCCATGATCACGATGATGATGTCGAGCAGCGTCATCCACATCATGGAGTCGCCGTCCACGTCATCGCGCGCATAGCCAATGCCCTGATTGGAATCGGCGTCGGTCAGATCGTCCACGCGCGCATCGGCGTCGGTCAGTGCCTCGACCATATCTTGCTCGGCGTCGATGCGGTCCGCGGTGGGGAGGTCGCGATCGGTAAAGGTGAAGGAGTAGGTGTAGGCGGGTGCGCCGCCGGCATCTTCGAGCGCGGCAAAGCCGCCATCGGTGACCTCGGCCACGCCGTACGTGATGGTGTTCACCGTAAAGTCCGAATTGTTGAGGAACAGCGCCTGACTATCAGGCTGGGTCATGATGCCGCAAATGGTGTAGGTGCGACCCTCGAGCTCGACTTTATCGCCCACGGACAGGTTGTTATTGGTGGCAAAGACACGGTCGATGGCCACCTCGTCATCCGCCTTGGGTTCCTTGCCCTCACAGTAGGACGCAATGTCCACCTTAGCGCGGTGCGCATAGGTGCGCAGCGTGCGCTTGGTGCCGTCGTCGCCGGCGGTCTTTTTGATGATGGCGTCGATGGAGAAATTCTTGTAGAGCGTGACGCCGCCGACGTCGCCGGCTGCATCCTCGGCGGCCTTGAGTTGATCGTCGGTAGCCTCGAAGGAGGTGGTCACGCGGCCGTCCTCAATCGCGTACGCATCGCGCATGTCATCGATAAGGCAGCCGATGGAATGCGCTGCGAGCAAAAAACCCGAGGTGAGAGCGATGCTTCCGCACATAAGCAAAAAGATGCCCAGGTACTTGCCGATATTGCGGCGCAGCTCGCGCGGGAGACGTTTTGCGAGAGGTGCCATGGCGCCGCCTACCAATCGAGCTCGGCGGCCGCAACGGGCGACTCGTTGAGCTCATCCTCGACGATGTGCCCGTCGCGCAGGCGCAGCACGCGATTGGCCATGTGCGCGATGGCGGCATTGTGGGTGACAATGATGATGGTGCAGCCGTAGGTGCGGTTGACATCCTCCATGAGCTGCAGGATTTCCTTGGACGTCTTGTAGTCAAGCGCGCCGGTGGGCTCGTCGCACAGCAGCAGGCCCGGGTTTTTGACGAGCGCACGGCCGATGGCACAGCGCTGCTGCTGGCCGCCCGAGACCTGGCGCGGGAACTTGTTGCGGTGCTCGTAGAGGCCCAGCGAACGCAGCAGGTCGTCGACATTGAGCGGGTTTTTGGACAGGTGCGCCGTGACCTCGATGTTCTCCTTGATGGTGAGATCGGGCACCAGGTTGTAGAACTGGAAGACAAAACCCAGCTCACGGCGGCGATACTCGCCCAGGTCGGTAGGCTTGAGCACCGTGAGGTCGCAGCCGTCCACCATGATGGAGCCGCCGTCGGCATCCTCCAGGCCGCCGATCAGGTTAAGAAACGTCGACTTGCCCGAACCCGAAGGCCCCAGCATGACGCAGATCTCTCCGCGGTTGATGGACGTGTCGATGCCGTCGAGCACCGTCAGGCGTGCATCTCCATCGCCGTAGTGCTTTTTGAGATCCTTAACCTGGACGTAGGCCTCCCGCGTTGCCATGATATCCCCCATTGTTAGCCTTGTACTACTTTATGAACATAATAGTAAACCTTGGCGAACTATTTTTGGGCGAGGCCTGGATTTTATTTCAGACTAGTCATTGGGGACGTTCTTAAATGACTAGCTGTTGGGGACACTCTTTCGCCACCCGGCAGTTAGGGACGTTCCCTTTCTGCCGGCAGCTGAGGACAGTCCTTGGCAACCCGGCCGGCAAGCCGGCGGTTCGGCAAAGACTGTCCCCAATGACTAGTCGTTTAAGTCTGTCCCCAATGACCACTCTTGGTCGTTTAAGTCTGTCCCCAATGAGTACCCGATGACTAGGTGACTAGGCGCGGGATTTGGTGCGTGAGAGGGCCAGGCCTGCGGCGGCGATGGCCACGGCAAAGAGCACGGTGACGCCCAGGTCGCAGGCGATGTCGCCCAACATGGCAGACGTCAGGTCCGACGCGAGCGCCTTGCCGATCGCGTCGTTCACCCAATATGTCGGCACAAAGTGCGCCACGGTCTGCACGGCCGGGCCCATCAGCGACAGCGGCATCCAAGCGCCGCCCAAAAACGTCATGAGCATGCCGAGCAGGTTGCCCACGCCATTGAGCAGCTCCTCGCGCGCACCCAGGCCCGAAAGGGCAAAGCCAACGGCCAGCGGCGTGCACGCCAGGGCAAACGTCGCCGCCAGTGCCAGGCACACACGGCCCACGCCGACCTCGGCGACCGCGCCGGCAAAGCCCACGACGCCCATCATGCTCGACACAAACCAGATGCAGACGGTGAGCACGGCGGCGGCGGCAAACACGGCAAGCGAACGTTGGCGCTCGGAGATTGGGCCGGCATCCATACGACGCACGCGCTCGGGCTCGTTCATGCCCGAGAACACCAACCCCACCGATACGATGACCGACGAGATAATCGCGTACGCGCCAAAGTTGAAGTACGACTCGAGCGTGGCGGCAGCAGCCGAGTCGACCTTGACCCGCTCGATCTGGACCTCCGCGCGCTTTGCAGCGGCATGTTCGGCGGCCTTGGCAACGTCGCCGTTGGAGGCAGTGGGCTCAAGTGCGGCTGCAGCGCCCGCGAGCGAGATCCAGCGCGAAGCCTCGGCAGACGAAAGCGCCGCCGCCATGGTGCCGGCACCGTAGGTCACATCGAGCTTGGGCAGGGACTCCCCCGCGCGGGCAGCCGCGACCAGGTCGTCCTCGAACCCCTCCGGGATAAAGAACACGCAGTCGGCGCTGCCCTTGGCGCTGTTGCTCTTGGAGAGCGCGTCCGCAAGGTCGTACGTGTCATCGCCGACGCCCGTGACCAGGTCAAACCGCGAACCTAGGTGCTTGGTGAGCGCAAGTGAAAGATCACTGCCATCGCGGTCGACCACGATCACGTTGGCGTCGTAGGGCTTGTACTCGGTGAGCTGCGACGAGTTCCAGCTCACAGATGCCGCGATGAATACGCCCATCAGCGAAATGAACACCGTATAGATGAGCAGGTAGAACGGGTGCGCCAGCGCCATGCGAAGCGCGGTCTTAAAGGTGCTCATAGCGGCTCCTTCCAAAAATCAGCGTGGCGGCGGCAACAAACACCAGCGTCATGAGGACCAGCGCGCCCGCGCGAACGGCAAAAGGCCCCAAGTCTTCAAAGAAATACAGGCGGTTGAACATGTCGCAGATAAGCTTGACGGGGTTGAGCCAGCACTCAGCCGGGCAGGCGCGGGCGACGTCGTCGGCAAGCGCCATCGCTGGCTCGCCGTAGAGGCCGGCGAACAGGGCGCACGTAGTGGCAAAGCCCGTGAGGATGCCAGACTTGGACGCCTTGCCGCCCTTAACGGGAAGCGTGCCCACAAAGAGTCCCAAGCCCGTGGCGGCAAGCGCGGAAGCGGCGCCGCCCACCAAACACAGCCCCTCGCGCCCGCCAAAGTCGACGCCCACGACCAGACGCACGTAGCCGATCGCGATCGCCATCGAGGCAAAGGAGACCAGCCACGAGCCCACAAAGATACCGGCCAGCGACGCCGTTTTGGAAAGACCGCCCACGCAGCGACGCGCGCCAAGACCCGACAGATTGGGCTGCAGGTCGATGACGCTCAAGGCGGCAAACTCGGCAGACATCATCGCGACCAGGCCAAAGAGCGCGTAATAGTAGATGACCGTGCCGTCGGGTGTGGTGCGTGTCAGGCTTACGCGGCGGGTGCCGCCCTCGAGCGACAGGGCGCGCGCAACCGCCTCGGGGTCGGCGAGCGCCGCCGGGTTGTCCTGGGCAATCTGGGACATGAGCTCGGCATTTTGTGTATACGAGCTTGCCACCGTCTCCAGGATGCTGCGATCGGTGAGCACCGATGATGCGCGCGAGCTGTCGTAGCTCGATAGCAGTGTGAGCTTGGGCGTGCCCGCAGCGTCGACCGTATAGATACCCGCGACCTCACCGGCCTTGAGCGCACGGTTCGCATCGGCTGCGTCGTCGAGCTCGTGGATCTCGAGCAGCTGGTCGTCGCCTTCCTTGGCAAGCGACGTCGCCACATCCTTAAAGGTCGAAGCGTCCCAGACCTTGTCCGCCACGACGGCAACCGGCACCGGGTCGACCGTGCCGTCGGAGCTCAGGTTCGCAAACATAAACATGAACATCGTGGAAAGCGCGATGGGAAAGAGGGCGCCCCAGACCCACGTGCTCGGCCGGCGCAGCAGCGTTTTGACCGTGATGATAATGGTGTTGAACATGGCTGCCCCCTAGTCGCGCAGCTCGCGGCCGGTGATCTCGAGGAACACGTCGTTGAGGGTCGGCGGCTCGCTCCACACGCGGCCGAGCGCCACGTCATGCGAGCGCAGCGCATCGAGAATGTCCGTCAGGTTATGCGGGCTCGCCTCGCACGAAAACGTGAGCTGGCCCGCCGTCGCCGACAGGTCCAGGACATGCGGCAGGCTCGCGACGGCACCGAGCGCCGCGCTCGGCACCTCGCCGACCTCGATCACGATCTTCTCGCCCATCTGAATCATGCGCTTGAGCTCGTCGTTGGTGCCCTGCGCCAGCACGCGACCACCGTCCACGATCATGATGCGGCTGCAGATCTGCTCGACTTCCTCCATATAATGGCTGGTATACACCACCGTGGCGCCCTCGTCGCGCAGGCGGCAGATGCCCTCCAGGATGGCATTGCGGCTCTGTGGGTCGACCGCCACCGTGGGCTCGTCAAAGAAGATGAGCTCGGGCTTGTGCGCAATGCCGCAGGCGATGTTGAGGCGACGCGCCAGGCCGCCCGAGAGCTTGCCGGGGCGAAACTTGGTAAAGTCGCCCAGGCCGACAAAGTCAATCGCCTCGTCCACCAGCGCACGGCGGCACTTGCGGTCGCTAACGTAAAGGCTGCAGAAATAGTCGATATTCTCGCGCACGGTGAGCTCGTCGAACACCGCCACCTGCTGCGGCACCACACCGATGCGGCGCTTGAGGTCGTAGCGGGCGGGCGTCATGGGCTCGCCGAACAGCTCGATGGTGCCTTTGTCGTAGGCAAGCAGCTGCAAAATACAGTTGATGGACGTGGTTTTGCCCGAGCCGTTGGGACCCAGCAGGCCAAAGATCTCGCCGGGGGCGATGCTCAGGTTAAAGTGGTCGAGCGCGATAAGATCGTCGTAGCGCTTGACGAGGTTTTCGACGTGGACGATGTCTGTCATGAGGCGGCCCTTCCGTTGATTGCGGCCCGGTACGATTGCATCATCGCAGGAGCGGACGGCGCGCACCAGTGAGCTTTGTCACGAGTGCGAGGCTTGGCCGCGTGGCCTGCCGACGCCCCCGATTTGCCGCGTGGGAGGAATGTCACAGTTGCGCAGGCGGCCCCTCCACCACGCGCGGCTTCGCGTACAATACCCGTATGAACAGGCTTTTCGACAAATCGATCGTGCTGGCGTGCTGTATTGCGGCTGCCATGGGTCTTGCTGTGGACGCTCGCCTGGTCGCGGCGTTTTGCCTTGGCGTTATTGCCACCTCGCTGGCCGAGGTCGCACAGGAGGAACGCACGCGACGCGCAAGCGAGGCCGCGAGCTACGCTTACATCATCGCGGCCGTCTTCGTGCCGCCGTTTGTGCCGTTTGCGCCTCTCGCCCTCTATGACATCGCGCGACGCGTGCGCCGTGAGCACGCCTGGGTCGCGCTGGGCATTGGCGCCACCTTTGTCTTTGCACTCGTCGCAGACCTTCGCACCGACGCGCTCACCGCCCGAACGCTCCTGCTGACCGCCATCCTTTCGGTTGCCGCCACCTTGCTGTCGCTACGTACCGCCCAGTTGGAGCGCGAGCAGCAGCGCATGCGCCGTACCCGCGACGAGCTGCAGGAACGTGCTCTGGCGCTCGAAGCGCGCAACCGCGATCTTGCCGACCGCCAGGACTACGAAGTCGAACTCGCGACGCTCGCCGAACGTGCCCGCATCGCGCGCGAGATCCACGACAATGTGGGCCACCAGCTCACGCGCGCCTCGCTGCAAGCCGAAGCACTGCGCGTGGTCCACGCCGACGAGCCCGGCGTCGCCGCCGATTTCGCCGACGTTAAACGCACGGTTGACGAGGCGCTCCAACTCGTGCGTGCCAGCGTTCACGCGCTCAACGACAATGCGACTAACCTCTCCGTGCAGCTCGAGCGCATCGTTGAAGGCGCACGTTCGGACAGCGGTCCGCAGATTGAGCTTGAGGTTTTGGCCGAGCATGCACCCGCCAACGTCGCCAACTGCTTTGCGGCGGTGCTGCGCGAGGCGCTTTCCAACGCCATGCGCCACGCCCATGCCAAAACCATTACCGTGCGGTGCATGGAGCATCCGTCGTTTTACCAGCTCGTCGTTACCGACGATGGAACGGGCGGGGTTCGGACAGGCGCCCGCAGCGCCACAGGGGGTATGGGGCTCGCCTCTATGCGCGAGCGTGTCGAGGCGCTTGGCGGCACTTTCACTGCCGGCTCGCGAGTCGGCGCCTCCGGATGGCGCGTGTTTGCCACCATTCCCAAGCAGCAAGGAGATGAGGGCCGATGAGGCTCATCGTTGTCGATGACGACCGCCTAGTGGTCGATTCGCTCAAGATTATCTTGGGCGCCTAGCCGCAAATCGAGGTAGTGGGCACCGGCGCCAATGGCGACGACGCGGTCGCGCTCTACGCTGAGCACGCGCCCGATATCGCGCTGCTCGACATTCAGATGCCGGGACGCGACGGCTTATCGGCGGCACGCGAAATCCTTGAGCACGACTCTACGGCACGCGTGGTGTTTCTGACGACATTCTCGGATGACGAGTACATTGTGTCGGCGCTCAAGCTGGGCGCCCGCGGCTACCTGATCAAGACCGATGTCGCCGCCATTCCGCCAGCACTGGCGCAGGTCATGGACGGTAAACGCGTGCTCGAGGGCAAGGCGATCGAGGACATCGATTTTGACGGAACGGGCATCGAGGCGGGCACCCCGCCGGCCCGCGGCCTTTGCCGGCCTGACCGACCGCGAATTCGAAGTCGCCGAGCTCATCGCCCGCGGCCTCGACAACAAGGAGATTGCCGCCACGGCTTATATGGGAGAAGGCACGGTGCGCAACCACATCAGCTCGATTCTGGCCAAAATGGGCCTGCGCAACCGCACCCAAATCGCCATCGCCTACCTGCGAGGCTAGCCGCTGGCTGCCGCCAATTTGATGCCATTTCAAAACTATGCCGGTTTACTACGATGAACCGCATATCTCCGACCACGGCAAATTGCGCACTTACAAAACCGCAGGTAGAACACTTGCGATATTTGCAAAAATGCGGGTGTGGTCAGGAATCTCGGATTCATCGTAGTAAACCGGCATAGTTTTGTTCGGGCGGCCCTGCACGAGTGTCTCCGCCAGCCTCGCGGGACCAAAATGATCCGTTTTCCTCCGTCCCCAAGGGATCAGCCGGAACCGCTTGCCACGAAATCGGCCCATTTACTACCTTTGACTCGATACCCCTGACCATACCTTCGTTTTGAACAAAACCGCAGGCGTTCTACCTGCGCTTTTGTTTTCGCGTTTTTTGGCATGGTTGGGGGGTAAGGGGCTAAACGTAGTAGATGGGCCGGTTTCGTGGCGAACCCTTCTTGCCTACGCACAAAAGCGCCGCCACGGAGGAGGGAGATACCTCCGTGGCGGCTGGGGCTGGGGGTGGGGCTATGTTCTGGCTCCCCGCCGGCCGCCCGGGGCCTTTTGGCCCCGGGCGCTGTCGACGTGCCTAGCGCTTACGGATACCCCAGACCAGGGCTCCGACGCCGGCCATGGCGATAACAAATGCCATGAGCAGTGCGGCGGCCTGCTGGTCACCCGTGGTGGGCAGGAAACCCTTGACCGTCTTGACGATATTCGTCACGGTCTTGGGCGTGCCGGGGTCGGGCGTCGGCACGGGCGTCTCGGGCTTCTTGTACGTGTTGTTGAACACGATACCCTCGACGCTCTTGTCGCCCTTGGTAAAGGCAACGTTCGCCTTGAGGTTGCCCTCGCCGTCGTCGACCACGTTAACGGTCGCGGTAAAGACGGACTTGTCGTAGGTCATACCGACCTCGTCGCCCTTGACCTCGCTGATGGTGTAGGCGTGCGTACCGGGCTCGTCGTACTCAAACTTGTCAAAGTTGATCTTGCCGTCGGCATCGTTGGTAACCGTAGACTCGATGTCCTCGCCAACGAGCTTAAAGCTAAACTCGTCCTTCTTGAGTTCGCGTCCCTCGAGCACCTTGATAGCGCCGATGGAAACCTGTGTAGGCATGGCGTGATACTTGTTGGTAAAGCCAGCCGACTCGGTGGTTCCCTCGAGCTTGTGCGTCGCGGTCAGCGTGCCGTCGCCGTTGTCGGAGA
>CABQNF010000004.1 GCA_902465465.1 uncultured Collinsella sp.
CCGTCGACACCCGCTTTAGGAGAGCGGTGCTCTATCCCCTGAGCTACGGAGGCATGTTGTACTAGTGTAGCAGATTTACGCCGTTGTAATACAGCGTATAGCCACTCTTCGAAGTTGCGGTGGAACAGCCCTCCGGAAAGTGTGTCCCACTATCCAGGCAAATTCTGGGTCAAACTTTCCCAATGGGACCTCGCTGGAAACTGTGTCCCAGAATTTCGGCTCGAAACGGGACACAGTTTCCCAAACGACCCCGTTCCGGAAACTACATCCCGGAATCGGCGCTCGAACTGGGATGCACTTTCCCGATCGAGCCCCATGGGAAACTGCGTCCCACTTGGGGGGCGCTCTTTAATGACTAGTTGCCTTTGTGGAAGAGGTTTTTGATACCGGAGGGGATGCTCTTGGCGCCCTTGGTCGTTACGTCGATAAAATCGGGCGAACGCACGAGCTTGTCCTCGTCGACGTACTTGCGGACAGCACGAAGCGTCTCTTTGTCGTCGCGCGTCGAAAACGTAAAGTGACCGTTGTCCTTGGTGAAGATGGCAAAACGCGTGATCTTCTTGGTGCCGCGTAAAACCTCGGCGGCAATATAGTCGACCTCATCCCACGGGATTTGAATATAATCCTCGGGATTGCGCTCGTTGTAATACTCGAACGCCTTATTGCCCACCATCACGTTACCGTGGCTGGTAAGCCCCATCAGGCAGGTTGCCGGCGTTGCCAGATCGACCGTGCTGTTCTGAGATTGCGCCATGCGCGCCTCGCCCTCCAAATAAAACAATCGGACCGCATCCAGTGTACCCACCGGGTGCGGTCCGTTTCAATGGCTCAAAAGCCCTTGCCTAGCAATTCTCGGTCTTAAGCCGAAACGTGCTTACATGAAGCCGCAGACGCGACCGATGATGCCGATGGCGAAGAGAGCCAGGATGATGACGATCGGGCTGACCTTCTTCTTGAGGAGCTTGCAGACCAGCAGGGTCAGGCACACGGCGGCAAGGCCGGGGATGAGCTGATCGAGGTTGGCCTGAAGCGTGGTGACCTTCACCTGATCAAGGGCGTTAGCACCGATGGAGTTATACATCGTCAGTGCTTCCTTGATACCCTCGGAACCGGAGGGCAGGTTAGCCCAGTCGATAAAGGCGCCAGCAGACTGCGTGACCTTGGAGACGACCGGGGTGAAGGAGATGGACACCCAGCGCTCGACCAGGGCGCCGATGATGAACATACCCAGGATGGAAGCACCCTCGGTGACCTTGCCCATCAGACCGCCGGAGAGGTCCTTGGCGATGGAGGAGCCGACCTTGTAGCCAAACTCCTGCGTGTACCACAGGAAGGCGTAACGGATGATGTTCCACGCGAAGAAGAACAGCAGCGGACCGGCGATGCTGCCGGACAGGGCCAGGGAAGCGCCCAGAGCACCCAGAATCGGGCGAAGGGTGAACCAGAAGGCGGGGTCGCCGACACCGGCGAGCGGGCCCATCATACCGACCTTGACGCCCTGAATGGCGACGTCGTCAATCGGGGCACCGTTGGCGCGCTCCTCCTCGAGAGCGAGGGTAACGCCAATGACGGGGGCGGAAACATAGGGGTGGGTGTTATAGAACTCCAGGTGGCGCTTAAGAGCGGCAATCTGGTCATCCTTGCTGGTGTAGAGCTTCTTGATCGCAGGGATCATTGCGAAGCACCAGCCGCCGTTCTGCATACGCTCGTAGTTCCACGAGCCCTGAAGGAACTGATGACGGAAGCAAACCTTCTTGCGGTCAGCCTTGGTGAGCTGAATCTTGTTCTCTGCCATATGTATCACTCCCCTCCTACTCGTAATCGTTCAGAATGTCGCCGAGCGGGTCGCCGGAGCCACCGCCCATGCCGCCACCCTGCTTGGCCAGATCCTTAAGGCCAAGGTAGATGAGGGCAAGGGAGATGCCGATGAGGCCAAGGGCGATCAGCGTGAGCTGAGGGATGGCAGCAAGGACAAAGCCGAGGATGAAGAACGGCCAGGTCTCCTTGGTGGCCATCATGTTGATGACCATGGCGTAACCGACGGAAGCGACCATGCCGCCGCCGACAGCCATGCCGCCGGACAGCCAGTCGGGCATAGCGTTAAGCGCGTTGGTAACGGCCTCGGCCGGGATGATGCACAGAAGTACTGCCGGGATGGCGATACGAAGGCCCTGCATGAGGATGGCAGCGTACTGCCAGCGCTCGATGCCGGAGAAGTCGCCCTTCTCGGCGCAACCGTCCATGGCGTGAGCGATAGCGGTAGCAATGGTACGGCAGATCATGGTCAGGAACAGACCAGCGACCGACAGCGGGACGGCGACGGCGATGGCCGCGGTAACGGCCTTGGCCGAATCAGTGGCGCCGCCGTTGAGGGCGAGCACCATGATGATCGAAGAAGCGACCGAGGCCAGAGCGGCGTCAGGCGCGACAGCGGCGCCGACGTTAGCCCAGCCAAGGGCCATCATCTGGAGCGAACCGCCCAGGAGGATGCCCTCCTGAAGGTGACCGGTTACGAGACCGATAAGCGTGCATGCCACGAGCGGCTGATGGAACTGGAACTCATCCAGAATGCCTTCCATACCGGCAAGCAACGCGACAATCGCAACAAGCAGAATAGTGATTGCAGACATGTATCGGACCCTCCTTTACTATGCTTGAGCGGCCAGTTCGGCCTTAGCTTTCTTCAACATGGCGTCGAGATCCTCGGAGGAATCCGAAGGAACCTTGCGGACCTCGAACTTGACGCCCTTGGCCTTGAGAGCCTCGAGAGTCTTGACATCGTCATCGCCCATAGCGACGGCGTTGGTGACGACGACCTTGCCCTTGGAGTGAGCCATGGAACCGATGTTGACTTCCTTGATGTCGACGCCGGCCTCGATGGCCCTGAGCAGATCCTGCGGGTTCTCGAAGAGCAGCATGGCCTTGGTGTCACCAAAGCGCGTGTCCTTGACGACCTCGGCCATCTTCTTGATGGGCACGACGTTGGCATGGACTCCCGGAGGGGCAGCCTGCTCGATCATGGTCTTGCGGAGCTCGTCGTGAGCAACGCCGTCGGAAACCACGATGATGCGGTTGGGGTTGATCTGCTTGGTCCACGTGGTGGCCACCTGACCATGAAGCAGACGGGTGTCGATACGGACGTGGGCGATCTTGATGTGCCCATCGCCGATGACCGTTCCCGGAGGGATGGCGCCTGCAGGAGCAGCGGCGGCCGCAGCCGGCTTCTTCTCCTCGGGCTCCAGAGACTCGGGCTTGACACGCACGCCAGCCTTAGCCTCAGTCACGAGATGTTTTGCGATCGCATGTGCAGTGTTCTTTGCGTCAAAGCGCTGCGAATATGCCTCGATGAGCATAGGCAGGTTGACACCGGTGACGATAGCCCAGGAATCGTGGCCCTCGATGAGCCCGCTGATCTGGTTGAACGGCGTGCCGCCCCACAGATCAACGAGGAAGAGCACCTGCTCCTGGTCCTCGAAGGAAGCGACTGCTTCCTCGACCTTGGCACGGAAATCGTCGGGGCCCATGCTCGGCTCGAGCGAGACCACGGCAACAGACGGCTGATCGCCAAAGACCATCGAGCCCGTCTGCTTGATTCCAGCTGCCAAGTCCCCGTGGCTAGCAAGAACAATACTTACCATCACATAACCTCCTTTTTGTCTACGTATTTCCTACACGACATGAAAGGATTATACCTGTTTGGATTGTGGAATTATAGCTAAATTCGCAAAAGGTTGGATTATTTGTTTAAACGTCTAAGTTTGTTACAAATTGATTACGTTGCCGGTTTACAGCTTATTGCCTGCTAAAACGTGATTTGCTGATTACTTTCAAAGACATAAAAAGGTGCACTGTTCGTTAAGACCTCTTTTAGGTGGATCTCAATGCGTCTGCGTGCCACCATTTTGTTTAAACAGACATGACTTGACTAACCGAAGCAAATATGTTTAGAACTCTAGCCCATGTAGTCATTGGATGTTAGGCGATGTGGAGAGGGTTGGCGGCGTCGACGGCATCGGGGGCGTCGGAGAGGCCGTCAGGAGCAGCGTCTGCCGGGTCCTCGTCGGGGGTCTCGATCTGTTTGATCATTACCTCTTGGCCCTGCAGCAAATAGGTCTCGCCGCTACCGCACTGGGGACAGGTCTTGCCGTGCTCGACCGTCGCGTAGTCGCAGCCGCACGCCTCGCAATGTGTCACGGCCTCGACGGGCTCCACGATAAGCTCCGCGCCCTCGGTTATAGGCTTTTTATCTGCTGCCCAGCGCCAAGCGTCGAGCAGCAAGTCGGGAACGACGCCCGAGACCTCGCCCAGTAGCAACGTCACGCTCGAAACGCGACGCACGCCATGAGCGCGCGCCACATTCTCGACATCGCGAATAATGTGATACACAATCCCTAATTCATGCAAGGCGAATACCTTTCAACAATGGTTGATGCGATGTCAGCCAAACGTCAGCGAGCGGCGATCCAGGTGCCCCAGCTTTCCTTCCGCCGTTCTAACGAACGGCGGTCGGCTCGACGCTGCGCGAGCCCCAGGCGGACGATCTGCCTTTCAATCGTCGGGCATGGGCAAAAGCCCTATGCCCTCCTCTTTCAAGGCACCTCGCCACGCCTGGGACTCGCTCGCTGTCCAACCGCTCTCTGCGCCGTTCTCCTGCTTGTTACGTTTCTTACTTCTTCCCAAATTTAATCTTGATGGCGCGCTTGAGGGCATACTTGCCGAGGCTTGGGAGCTTTTGTTCGTATTTGACCATCGTTGAGCACTCGGGGCGGTCGCGATCCAGATGGATGGCGTCAAACGCGCACTTGGTGGTGCACAGGCCGCAGCCGATGCACTTGTTGGGATCGACGATTGAGGCACCGCAGCCCAGGCAGCGGGCGGTCTCGGCGCGCACCTGCTCCTCGGTAAAGGTCTCAACGTACTCGCTAAACGGCGCGGCCTTCTCGCGTTCGCGGTCCACATGCGCAACCTCGCGGCTCGCGTTATCGTAGCTCTCGAGCACAACGTCGTCGCGGTCGAGCGCGGTGTAGCGGCGCTGATTGCGGCCGATGGTGAGCGTAGAGCCCGGCTGCACAAAGCGATGGATGGACACCGCAGCCTCGTGACCGGCGGCGATGGCATCGATAGCAAAGCTCGGACCGGTATAGACGTCGCCGCCTACAAAGATGTCTGGCTCGGCGGTCTGATAGGTCTGGGGATCGGCAAGGGCGCCCTGACCGCGGCCGAGCTCCACCTTGGAGCCAGCCAGCAGGTCGCCCCACACAATGGACTGGCCAATCGACATGACGACACGGTCGGCATCGACACGGCGCAGATCGTTCTCATCGTACTCGGGCGCAAAACGACCCTCGTCGTCATAGGCGCGCGTGCAGCGCTTAAAGGTGATGCCGCACACACGACCGGCCTCGTCCAGGTGAACCTCCTTGGGACCCCAGCCGCAGCTGATGTGCGCGCCGTCCTCAACGGCCTCGCGACGCTCCTCCTCGCTGGCGGGCATCTGCGCCTCGCTCTCCAGGCAGAACATCTCAACGTGCTCGGAGCCCAGACGGCAAGCGTTGCGGGCCACGTCGATGGCCACGTTGCCGCCGCCCACCACGATGGTGCGGCCGGGCAGCGCGTCGACCTTGCCGCTGTTGACCTCGCGCAAGAAGTCGACGGCCACGGTCACATCCTCGGCATCCTCGCCCGGAATGCCGGCAAGGCGGCCGCCCTGGCAGCCAATGGCCACGTAGAAGGCCTTAAAGCCCTGCGCGCGCAGCTCGTCGAGCGTCACGTCGCGACCGACCTCCACGCCATAGCGGAACTCGGCGCCCATCAGGCGAATGATCTCGACCTCGGCCTCGATAACATCCTTCTGCAGCTTAAAGCTGGGAATGCCATAGGTGAGCATGCCGCCCGGGCGCTCGTTTTTCTCGAACACGACGGGTTTGTAGCCCTTCTCGGCCAGATAGAAGGCGCAGGACAGACCAGCCGGACCGGCGCCGATGATGGCAATCTTCTGGTCGAAGCCGCCGACACGCGTCGGGGTCACCACAGGTGGGACATAGCGAGTCGCGGCATCCAGATCGCGCTGGGCTATGAACTTCTTGACCTCGTCGATGGCCACGGCGGCGTCCACACGGCCGCGGGTACAGGCATCCTCACAGCGGCGGTTGCACACACGGCCGCAGATAGCGGGCAGCGGGTTCTCGCGCTTAATGAGTGCTAGGGCCTCGTCATAGCGACCCTGAGCCGCGAGCTTCAAATAGCCCTGAACGGCAACGTGCGCGGGACAGGCCGTCTTGCAGGGAGCGGTGCCGGACTTGTGCGTCTCGATGCGGTTGTCGTTGCGGTAGTTGGGCGACCACTTGGTGTGGTCCCACTTGGTGGCGTCGGGCAGCTCCTGGCGCGGATACTCGGGCACCTGTCCGCCGGCCTTTTTGCTGCAGAGCTTCTGGCCGAGCTTGGCGGCGCCGGCCGGGCACACCTCAACGCAGCGACCGCAGGCAACGCACTTGTCCTTCTCGACCTTGGCGACATAGGCCGAGCGCGACAGGTTGGGCGTGTTGAACAGCTGAGAGGTGCGCAGGGCGTAGCACACGTTGACGTTGCAGTTGCAGATAGCGAAGATCTTGTTCTCGCCGTCGATATTGGTGATCTGGTGCACAAAGCCGTTGTCCTCGGCCTGGCGCAGGATGTCGTAGACCTCGTCGCGCGTCACGTAATGGCCGCGGTCGGTCTCAACCACATAGTCGGCCATATCGCCCACGCCGATGCACCAGTCGGCGGGGTCGTCGGCGCAGCCCTCACCCATCACGCGACGGCTCGCGCGGCAGCTGCAGGTGCTAGCGGCATATTTGCCATCGTATTTGTCGAGCCAGTGCTCGATATGCTCGATCGGCACCGAGGTGCTCGCGGCGTCGATGGCCTTCTCGACCGGAATGACGTGCATGCCGATGCCGGCGCCTCCGGGCGGCACCATCGGCGTGGCCTTGGACAGCGGTCCCTTGGACGCCTGCTCAAAGAACTTGGCATAGACCGGGTGCTCCTCGAGCTGGCTCACGCGCATGTTGAGGAACTCGGCAGAACCCGGCACCAGCATGGGCAACACCCATTGCTTGGCGCGCTCGGGGTTTTCCCAGTTGTACTCGAGCAGACCCGTGTAGCTCATGTCGTCGAGCATCTTCTCGATCTGGGTCTCGGGCATGCCGGTGAGCTTGGCCATCTCGGGCAGCGTATAGGGACGGCGCATCTTCATCTTGCAGAGCACTTCGGCCTGCTCGTCGGTCGCGGCCTCGGCAAACGACCAGTACTCGTAGCCCAACAGCTCGTCGCGATGCAGCAGACGGTTGGTGCAGTGCTCGCACAGCTTGACGATGGCCTCGCGCGGATGCTCCGGCAGCGGCGGCACGAACTCCGAACCGATGTCGGGCTCGGTGTAGCTAATCCCCGGTCCGTTGAGAATCATGGTTGTCCCTTCTCTTGCCACAGCCCGGCGAGACCGCGGCACCCCTCTTTTTTGCAGGCCGGGCATGCCCCCATGCCGTTCACCCGCCATTAGTTGACATTGTGTCAAAAATAGTATTGACGAACCGTCAACAATATTCAAGACTGTTAGGCGAACGGTCAGGCAAAAGAGGATGAAAGGCGGCAAAACATGAGCAACAACACAGCAGATACCTCTGTGGTCGATGCCGTCCCCGCATCCGATAGCGCGGCAAAGCGCTTGACGGGCGACGAACGCCGTCGCGAGATCCTCGCCGCCGTGCGCACCGTGAGCTCTGAGCTAGGCGTGTCGCATCTATCCGTCTCGGCCGTGACCAAGCGAGCCGGCTGCACGCGCTCATTGTTCTACCACTACTTTGCCGACATGGACGCCGCTGTCACCGCCGTCATGGACGAGGCGATCGACGGTTTTATCTCCGAGCTCGAGCAGTGGAATGCCAACCGCACCGTCGGTGATATCGAGGGCGCACTCGACACCGTCGCCCCGCTCTTTAAGCGCCTGGTCGTCAGCGGCCACGAGCTGCCGAGTACGCTCACCTCAAGCAGCGGCGCGCTCTACGGCGGCTTTTTGCACAACGTGGTCCAGCGTGTGGCGCAGTATATCTGCGACACCACCGTGGTGGATTTTGCCGCCCATCATGAGCTACGCATCGACCATGTCTACGAGACGTTCTACACCCTCATCATGGGGTTGTTGATGTATATCCGCACGCACCCCGATGTGCCCGACGAGACGGTCAAGGAAATCATCGCCTCGACACTCCACATCGAGGGCTATACCGCCAAGTATCCGGAGCGCAAGCCCCAGAACTGACGACATTTGGCCAAACTGCCCGCGATCAGAAGAGGGGCCGCGGGCGTGTGAAAGGAGAGCAGCATGCTGTTCGATGTTTGGGGTAGCGATACCCTTATCCACTGGGCCGGCTGGGCCATGGTCTTTATTGGCCTGATCGTGCTCAACGAAGTCGGCCGCCGCACCAAGCTGGGCGCGGCAATCATCTTTGGCGTGGCTCCGCTGGCCATGACCATCTACTGCGTCGCCATCGCCGTGGGCGTTTCGCAGGGCGCCGAGTGGGCGCTCACCAACCCCACCCATGTGTACCAGAACAGCTGGTTCCACTACGCCAAGGTATACGCGGCGCTCGCCGGTTGCTGGGGCTTCATTGCCATTAAGTACCAGTGGGGAAAGATCGGCAAGGCGCATTGGTTCCGCGCATGGCCGTTTGTGATCGTCGCCATCAACATCATGATCGCCGTCGTATCCGACTTTGAGAGCGCCTATCACTTCTTTGTCCTGGGCGAGTCCACCTGGGTCACCTCCGAAGGTGCTACGCAGCTGGCCGGCTGGAACAACGTGTTCAACGGCATCGCCGGTATCATCAACATCTTCTGCATGACCGGTTGGTGGAGCGTCTACGCCTCCGAGGATCAGACCGATATGCTGTGGCCCGACATGACCTGGGTCTACATCATCGCCTACGATATCTGGAACTTCTGCTACACCTACAACTGCCTGCCCACCCACTCCTGGTTCTGCGGCTTTGCGCTGCTGCTGGCGCCCACCGTCGCCGCCTTTATCTGGAACAAGGGCGGCTGGATCCAGAACCGCGCCTTTACGCTTGCTATTTGGTGCATGTTTGCCCAGGTGTTCCCGTACTTCCAGGAGGAGTCCATCTTTGTGACCCACTCCACGCTCGACCCCGGCGCCGCCACCGCGGTCTCGATCGCCGCACTGGTCGCCAACGTCGCCGCGATCATCTACATCGCCTACCGTGCCAAGAAGCTCGGCCGCAATCCCTACAAGCAGGATGTCTTTGAGGGCACCAGCGATTGGGAGAAGGCTACCGCTCGCCGCGCCAAGGTGGATTACGCACACGCCGAGTAACGCGCCTGGCGCAGACATCGCTTGAGCACGAAGCAGCATAGCCGGCTCCGCGCAACTCAACGCATTGTAGAGCCCCCGGAATGTGATTCGTTCGCGTTCCGGGGGCCTTTTGCCGCCGCGAGGATGCGGCCGAACGATGCGCTCGAGTTAAATCGGATCTTATATTTCGCACGCGCTTTATATGGCTCCATTTTTGGGTACAGTGTTGTCCCGATATTGAGCTTGGGGGATATATGAAAGATGAGACGATGGGCCAAGAGGATGCGGCCCAAGATGCAGAAGCTTGCGCTGAGGCCTTGGAGAGCTTAGACCGGATTTCACTCGATGAGATTGCGTTTGACGATTCGGGCGTTGATGTGCAGGATGAGCCGGAAACCGAGGCGCAATCCGATGATCAGGATGCAGGCGACGTTGAGCCTGCCGAGGATGAGGCAGATCACGAAGACACCGAAAGCGAGGCCGGCAACCAGCCCGAATCCGACACGGGCGAGGAAACCGTCTTGCTCGACAGCTTACCGGCCGAGGATTCGCTGACCCGCGAGCTTCCTGGCCTGGGTTCCGCACCAGCCGTGGACGAGACCATCGCCATGGGCGATATTCCCCTACCATCCGTTCCCTCGGCACGCGAGGCCGAAGTTCGCCATCGCAAGATGTCGCCCAAGCGCCGCAACCTGATGGTTGCCGGCGTTGTGGCCGTCGCGCTCGTCGCCGGCGGCGCAGGCTATGCTGCCTGGAACGGATATCAGCAAGAGCAGGCTGCCGTGCTTGCCGCAAACGCCCATACCATGATGTCGGTGCAGATTGGCGTGCATGCCGCGGGCCTCGACTGCTCAACTGGCTCCAAGATTCCCGTGCAGGTGAGCGGACAAGATTCCGACGGTTCTTCCGTGAGCGAAACGCTCTACGTTGACGAGCACGGCCGCGGCATCAAACTGCTGCCCGGCGATTACACGCTCTCCATCGCTGCCTCCCCCATCGCGGCCGACGGCACCATCTATACCGTCCCGACCACCAAGACGCAGGTCACCGTTAAGAGCGATGGACAGGATTTAAGTGCCCAGGCCACCTTTAAGCTCAAGGTGCCTTCGGCCGACACGGTGACTGACGACCAGATCGATGCCGCCGCCAAGTATGCCGAGGAGGGCGGTGCGAGCTCCGCCGCGGCTGCCAAAGTGCTCCAGCAGGCAGCAACCGCGCGGCGCGACGCCGCCGTCAATGCCGTGAGCGCGCAAAAGGCACAGGCGTCCCGTGATGCTGACGCTCGCCACAAGGCAACCGACCTCTACCAGCTCGATATTCCCGTCGAGTGGTACGGCAAGGTCGCAACTTGGCAAAACGGAAGCACGCTATGCATCTATCTGGGCGACGACGCCAATACGCCGCTCGTGACGCTCGTCGCGGTGCGCGAGGGCGAGAGCTTTACGCCCGATGAAGGCGATACGGTTTTGGGCGCGGCCAATCTAGGCAACGGTTATACCGTCTACGCCAGCGGCCCCGTCTATCCGTACGTGGTGCCCCAGACCATCAACGGACAGACGCAGAACCCCGTGTCAACCTACCCCATGGACACGGCCATTGAGCTTGTCGAGCTTACGACCGGCAACCGCTATACCTATAGCCAGATCAAGAACGTGCTGGTCGGCAAAGACGGCAAGGCCGACGCTGCCACCAAGCTCGAATGCGACTACCTCGCCCAGATTCTGATGCCGAGCATCAAAGCCCAGGACTAGCCGGGCGCATCATGGTGCTCCCCAACCGTGATGAAGGGGCCAGGAGGTCCTGGCCCCACAGATCCGTAGATGATTAGGCAAGGAGCCACTTCCATGCGGGCACAACGTGCACCGCACCGTGCTCGCATGGAATATCGGCCTGCTCATCCATGGTAACGATTGTCGACTCGCCAAGATCGAACTGGGCCATCGAGGCATCAAGCGCGGCAATTTCGCGCTCGCGCGTTTTCTCACTTGCCATATCCACACTCACCTGAATCAGGCTATAAGCCCGCATGAGAAGTGCGTCCCCAGCCACAAAGTCCACCTCATGGCTTTTGCTCTTCTCTTTGATCAGCAGGCGGCAGACCGAGCCGGTCCTCACCGCGGGAGTCCTTCTTCTTAGCGCATTGAACACTGCGGTCTCGAGCCTCTGGCCCTGATCCAATGCTGATGCGGGAGAGAATGCTCCAAACATCGCAGGGTCGACAGCGTAGACCTTAGACGCAGACCGCATGTTATTTGCCAATGAACGCGTGAACTCCGGCACAGAAAATAACAGGTAGGCATCCTCATAATACTCAAGTAAATCGCTGAGCGAATTACGACTGACGGGTATCTGTCTGCTCTTGAACTCGTTGTACACTTTGTTCACTGACAGCTCTCGTCCCGAAGACGCCATACACCGCGTCAAGAACAGCGATGCCAAGCGAGGGTTCTTGACGTCGTAACGCTCAATGACGTCCATAGCGACCGTTCGCGAAGCATATTCCTGTAGCAGCTGAATCGCGTCTGCGGGCGTCTGCTTAAGCGTCGCGATGAATCCCCCTCGTTCAAGATATCCGATCAGATGATGTCGAAGCAGCGCTGCATCGCTTGGGGAAAAGGTCGCATCTGGCTCGAAAACGCTCCCCGTCTTATACCGAACGTATTCCGAAAAACTCAACGGAAAAAGCTCCCGTATAAGAGAACGACCCCTGAACTCGCTCTTAAGCTCTGAGGACAGCATCTTAGAAGAAGATCCCGTCACATAGACGGTCGCTTTCTCCGTATCGACTACACGCCGCAGAAACGCACCCCATTCGGGAATTTCCTGGATCTCGTCAAAGAAAATGTAAGCGCCCTCGGTTCGAGCAGCAGGATACAGCGCATAGAACGTGTCGAGCACGTCCGCCAGCAGCGATGACTCATACGGGCGCAAGCGCTCGTCCTCAAAATTAAAGTAAAGCATCCGGTCAAGCTCGACGCCCCGGCCCTGAAGCCGCTGCATCTCCTGATACAGGCGATACGTCTTTCCACAACGGCGGGCCCCCACAATCACATTTACGATGTTGTCGCGCTTTGGCTCCTGTGGGTTTCCTAGATCAAGGTCTCGCTCAAAGACCTGCGGAACCCCCTGCTGTTCAAAGTCCTTTATTTTCTGGGCGATCAAGTCGTTGAATGCCATGATCCTCCAATCTTGCCTCTAGCTAATCAAAATTATACTGATTCTTGATTAATTAGAGAGCAAGATTGTGTGTAGCTTGATTAACACTTAAGCAAGTTTTATCACCGTTATTGCTCCGAAGGATATCGAGTGGCTAAGAGGACAACCGAGCTCGAATGCGACTCCCCGAGCAGTCAATTTGGGACGGGGCTTTTATGACTACCCTCCCCCTGTAGAAAAATCCCTAACGCAGTTGCGGTGAAATAGGGACTGTTTTTGCTGTTCAAACCGCAAAACAGTCCCTATTTCACCGCAACTTATTGGAAACTTTTTGGGATGGCACTCAGCGCCAGGGGTCGGCTTCGAACATCGGCTCGCGCTCGGGGCGGCGATCGCTGTAGGGATCGTAGCCGTCGTCGTCCTCGTTCTCGGCACGGATGTAAGGGTCGCGCGGCTTGGGTGCGGCGGGTGCGGCATCGGTCGCCGGCGCGCTTGTCTTGATCTCGTCTTTCATCTGCATATCTCCTTGCCATGCAATCGTGTTCAACATCATCGATTGTCGCACGAAAAAGGGCGGCGGACCCAATTGGATCCGCCGCCCTTGGCGTTTAGAGACGACTGACAGATTTTAAGGCATGGCCCAAAATCTACTCGGCGTCGGGAACCTCGTAGGTGGCCGCCGGCGTGTTGTCGCACACGACGGTAAAGCCGCCGTCCTTGTCGACATCGACCGTCACCTGATCGCCCTCGCGCACCGTGCCGTCGATGATGGCGGCGGCGATGGCGTCCACGACCTCGCGCTGGACCAGGCGCTTGAGCGGACGGGCACCGAACACGGGGTCCAGGCCGCCCACGGCGAGCATCTGCTTGGCCGCCGGGGTGATGGCAAGCGTCATGCGCTCCTTGGCCAGGCGTGCGCGGACGTCGGCAAGCTGGATGTCGACGATCTTCTCGATCTGCGCCATGCCGAGCGGATGGAATACCACGATATCGTCGATACGGTTGAGGAACTCGGGGCGGAAGGTCTGAGCCATGGCGGCGTCGACCTGATGGCGCATCTCCTCCTCGTCCTTGCCGGACAGATCGGCGATGGCCTTGGAGCCCACGTTAGACGTCATGATGATAATCGTGTTCTTGAAGGACACCTGGCGACCCTGGCCATCGGTCAGACGGCCGTCGTCGAGCACCTGCAGCAGCACGTTGAAGACATCCGGATGAGCCTTCTCCATCTCGTCGAGCAAGATCACGGAGTACGGACGACGACGCACGGCCTCGGTGAGCTGGCCGCCCTCGTCGTAACCCACGTATCCCGGGGGCGCACCAATCAGACGCTGGACGCTGAACTTCTCCATGTACTCGGACATGTCGATACGCACGAGTGCGCGCTCGTCGTCGAACAGGCACTCGGCAAGCGCCTTGGCGAGCTCGGTCTTGCCCACGCCGGTGGGGCCCAGGAAGAAGAAGCTGCCGATGGGCTTGTCCGGGTCGGAGAGACCCGCACGGCTGCGGCGCACGGCCGCGGCCACAGCGGAGACCGCCTCATCCTGGCCGATGACGCGCTTATGCAGCTCACCCTCCAAGCCCTTCAGCTTGTCGAGCTCGCCCTGCATCATCTTGGACACAGGCACGCCGGTCCAGGCGCTCACGACCTCGGCGATCTCATCGGAGGTCACCTGTTCGTTGAGGCCCTCGCCGTCCTGCTGCTTTTGTGCCTCGAGCGCGACCTCGGAATCCTGAATCTGCTGCTGCAGGCCCGGAATCACGGAGAAGCGCAGCTCGGACGCACGGCCCAGGTCGCCGTTGCGCGTCGCGCGCTCCTCTTCGCTCTTGGCCTCGTCAAGCTGCCCCTTGAGCTCCTGCACGTGGTCGATGGCGTTCTTTTGGTTGAGCCAGCCGGCCTTTTGCACGTTGAGCTTTTCCTGGACCTCGGCAATCTCCTGGCGCAGGGCCTCCAGACGCTCCTTGGAGGCGTCGTCGGTCTCCTTCATGAGCGCCTGCTCCTCGATCTGCAGCTGGGTGAGCTGACGCGTGGTGGCGTCAATCTCGACCGGCATGCTGTCGAGCTCCATGCGCAGGCGGCTTGCCGCCTCATCGACCAGGTCGATGGCCTTGTCGGGCAGGAAGCGGTCGGCGATGTAGCGATCGGAGAGGTCGGCAGCTGCCACGAGCGCGCTATCGGTGATATGCACGCCGTGGAAGATCTCGTACTTCTCCTTGAGGCCACGCAGGATCGAGATGGTGTCCTCGACGGTAGGCTCGGAGACCATCACAGTCTGGAAACGACGCGCGAGCGCCGCGTCCTTCTCGATGTACTTGCGGTACTCGTCAAGCGTGGTCGCGCCGATCGCGTGCAGGTCGCCACGGGCAAGCGCCGGCTTCAGGATGTTGCCGGCGTCCATGGAGCCCTCGGTGGCACCCGCGCCCACGATGGTGTGGAGCTCATCGATGAACAAGATGACCTTGCCCTCGGACTTCTGTACCTCCTTGAGCACGGCCTTCAAGCGGTCCTCGAACTCGCCGCGGTACTTGGCGCCGGCGACCAGCGCGCTCATGTCGAGCTCGATGAGGTCGCGGTCGCGCAGCGTGCTCGGCACGTCGCCAGCCACGATACGCTGGGCGATGCCCTCGACGATGGCCGTCTTGCCGACGCCCGGCTCACCGATGAGCACGGGGTTGTTCTTGGTGCGACGGGACAGGACCTGGATGGTGCGGCGAATCTCATCGGTACGGCCGATGACCGGGTCGAGTTTGCCGGCGCGGGCAAGGTCGCAGATGTTGCGACCGTACTGCTCCAGCGCCTCAAACTGCGTCTTATCCTCGGCAGACGTCACGCGGTCATCGCCACGCAGTTCCTCGTAGACTTGCTCGATGCGCTCCTTGGTCACGCCGGCATCGCGCAGCACGCGGCCCGCCTCGCCCTTGTCCTCGGCAAGTGCCATCAGTAGATGCTCGGTCACTACAAAGCTGTCGCCCATCTTGGTGGCCTTCTTCTCGGCCTTTTCGATGACACGGACGAGCTCGTTGGACAGACCCATCTGCTGACCCTCGCCCGAAACCTTGGGCGCGTGGTCGATGGCATCTTGCGTGGAGCGTGCGAGCTGAGCCGGGTCGGCACCGATGCGCTCGATAATCACGGAGATATTGCGCTCACCGGCACCGAGCAGGGCAGACAGCAGGTGAATCGGCTCCACAGCGCCGGCCTGTGCATCGGCAGCCGTGCTCATGGCGGTCTGCAACGCCTCGCGCGACGTCATTGCTAGCTTATCGATTCTCATGGAATCACCTCTCTTGGGGTGGCCGCCCTACGGGGCGGCTTCACGTTGTTCGAGAAGTATTGTTGCCAGCTTTGTACGATCTTATACACAAATCTAAGTCTCTATATATAAGATTTTCTGAGTGATTAAGAGATAGGGTACTGAGATGTCAGCCAGCCGCTGCCCAGGCGCACTACCATCTCGATCTGTAACATCTAGCAGCCATTTTTGGTCCTAGGTGTTACAGATCGAGATGAAATGCTCAGCGGCGCCCGTTTATCTAAATCTGTAACAACTACTCGGCAAATAGGGCCCTATCTGTTACAGATTGAGACAAACCGAGAACTACTACAAAGGGGACGGGTACCTTTGTGGTGGTTGCAGTCTCTATTTACTTGCCGAACCCGTGCTTCCCGATTCGCCGCTCCAGGGCATCTCATCCTCGAAGAGCCATATGCGGGCAGACCCACTATCGCGTGCAGTCTGCGGGTCGGGCAAGCAGGTCTGTTCATAGGCATCTTGGATACACTGACCCATAAAATCGTTGAGCTCGGCCTGGTCGCCCTCCATGACATAAGCTGCATCGCCGGCCATGATGTAAATACCCGGACCCTCATTGCCCTCGTAACCCGGATCGTACGAGACATCACATAACTTTGCGCCGTTTGCAGTGTCCAGCTCGATGGAAGAGTGGCATCCGCCAACCATGTCGTTCGCTTTTGCCCGATAGGACGCATATCCGTACCAACGCTTAAATGTTTTGCCCTTGAGTAGCTCGGACGCCCTATCGATCAGGCTTGTATCCGTGGTATAGCGCATGGCCCCAAGCTGAATACTCGGATAATTGCTAATACCCAGCACAGCCGGCTGCTCATCAAAATCAACGGTAATGGTCTCGGGCTTGTCGTCGCCGGTCAGAAGTTCGACAGATTGAGCCACAGGCTTGACCAACGGCTCCGTCACCGCAGCAGGTAGAAATGCCATACCGACAGCGCCCGCGCCAACCACAGCGATCGCAAGCGCCAAGACAATCAATCCAATACGGGCAGAACGGCTCACGGCAAAACACCCCACAATGCAAACCTTCGCCACCTGCACTAATGATACCGCCAGCTAACACTATTACCAAAAGAAGCCGCGCGCTCCTCACCACCACAAAAGGGACAGGCACCTTTATGGTGGTTTTCGACGCTAACGGTCGACCATCTCGCGCCATGAGATTAAACTTGAATTGTTCTCTGAACATATCCATTTCTGCCTATCCTCAACAGATCTTTGTCTCGAGGAGCGCATATGAAGCCGCCTCATTCCACCGGTCGCAACGTCATCGCCATTCTCGCCATACCCATCGTGATGCTCTTCCTTATCGTCATCACGCCCTTTTCTTTTGGTATCGCCTCGCCCTTCGATCTTTGCGGGATGATCGACGCCGGCTCGCGTGCCACCTCGCTCTCCTTTGTCTGCCGTGGCGTGTTCTACGAATATGCAATTCCCACCGGAAGTTGGCAGTCCAAGTTACCGTTGCTCGGCAAGGTCGACGGATGCTCCCCCTATTTTTGCCTTGAACCTCAGGCGCTAAACTATCTGATCGACGACCAGCCACTCGACTCCATCACCCTCGCCTACGACTACGCACCAAACACCGATGAGCGCCACATGAACCAAGTCCTCGACAAGCTGCTTGGACAGTGCGGGCTCACCGCGGAAGCCGGTCGAACCATCTATAGCAACCGGAAATTAAAGCGAACAGAACTCCGCCGTGTCGGAAAAATCAAAGGGCGAAACGGGGCCGCCTACTGGGATGCCTGGGCAACACGCGACAAGGGCGAATTCGGACACAGCACCTATATGGTCACTGTCTACACCAAAGACGGAATTAAGGACAATGTTGACGATTTCGCGTCATCCAAACTCGGCATCCCCAAAACAACCAAACCCGCCAGCCCGGATGAAATCCTGTAGGGACGCTCATTAGAATGTCGTTCAACGAGCACGGCAACATCGAGCTCGCCCCCCACCACCACAAAGGGGACAGGAGCCTTTGTGGTGATCTTCGGCCCCGGCGTTCACCATCTCAATCCATAACATCTAGCGGCCGTTTTTGGGTCCAGATGTTACGGATCGAGATGAATTGTTCAGCGGTGCCCGTTTATCTAGATCTGTAACAACTACTCGGCAAATAAGGGTCTAACTGTTACAGATCGAGACAAACCGAGAATCACCACAAAGGGGACAGGCACCTTTGCGGTGGTTTTCGACAAAAAGAAGCCGCCCCATTAACAGAAGCGGCATCAAGCAAGTCTATTTACTAGCGTCCCTCAAGACCCAACGAGAACGCAGAAATGTAGCCCGGGGCTTACCCTTTCCCGAACGCGACCCTCGCGAAGCGCGTGAGCGGGCGGGAAAGGGTAAGCCCCGGGCGGACAATTAAGTGCGTTACTCGGCAGCGGCCTTGAACTTGTTGTAGTTGATCAGGCAGCCGGCCTTGACGATGGCACGCTCCTCGGACGTCATATCGGCAATGTAGAGCTCAATCTGCTCGACCGTGCCGTCGGCGCGCACCACGTAAGCGGCGATGTTCTGCAGATCGCCGTCGAGCGCGGCGCGGATACCCGGCACAAAGACGTAGTCGCCTACCTCAAAGTTGGGCTCGGCCTCCATCTGGAAGGGCACCATGCCCCAGTTCATCACGTTGGAGCGATAGCGCTTGGTGGCGTACTCGTGGACGATGTTGGCCAGGCCGCCGATGACGCGCTGGCAGCTCGCAGCCTGCTCGCGGGCAGAACCGTCGCCGGGCTTCTTGGCATAGAGCATAGAGCCGTACTCGGTCGCCTTGGCATCGGCCGCGACGCCGGCGCCGGCCAGTGCCTCAAACACGCCGGCAAGCTCGACATCGAGCGCCGCCAGGTCGCCTGCGGCCTCGCCGGCCACGCGGCGCTTCTCCACGGCGTCGACTTCCTTGGAACGACCCACGTAGGCAGGGTCACGGCGGCTGAGCGTAAACTCGGCCAGGCCCAGCGGGTTGGAGCGGAAGGAACTCGTCTCGCCCGAGGGAATGAGCTCGTCAGTCGTGGTGACCGGGTCCATGATCTTGGAGCACACCTTGAGCAGGATATCGTCGCCGAGAGGCTCCATCGCGGGCCACGGCTTGATGTTGGGGCCCTCGACCAGCTCGTCGGTAGGCTCCGCCTTGCCAAAGCCCCAGTACACGCGCTTTTTGTACGGCGCGTCGTCAAAGGTGTACTCGCAGGCCTCATCCCAAGTCTCCTCGGGCAGATCGGTCGCCGGCGTCAGGACGCCGCCGTTGGCAGCCGTCGCCGCAATGGAGCGAGCGTCCATCAGGGCCACGGCGCTCAGCTGGCCATTGCCCGGCTTGGAACCCTCGCGGTTGGGGAAGTTGCGCGTGGTGTGGCGGATGGACAGGCCGTTGTTGGCGGGTGTGTCGCCGGCGCCTCCATAAGGTCGTAGATATAGCCGCGGCGTGTAAGCTCGAGTGCCACGGGCTGGCTCGTGGGATAGACCGACAGCGAAAACTCGCCGCAGCCGGTGCTGGCGCCCTTGAGCACGCGGGCGGCCTGGACCACGGAGTCGTAGTTGCCGCCCGAGCAGCCGGCGATAACGCCCTGCTGCACGCGCAGCTTGCCGTCGACGATCTTGTCGAGCAGGCTAAAGTGCGTCTTGCCTTCGCCGATCTTGGCAGCCTCGAGCTCCACCTCGTGCAGGATGTCCTCGAGGTTCTCGTTGAGCTCGTCGATCTCAAAGCCGTTAGAAGGATGGAACGGCAACGCGATCATGGGCTTGATACTCGACAGATCGACTTCGACGCAGCCGTCGTAGTAGGCAACATCGGCGGGCTTGAGCTCGCGGTAGTCCTCGCCGCGACCGTGCATGGTCAAAAACGCGTGCGTGTCCTCGTCGGTAGCCCAGATACTCGACAGGCAGGTGGTCTCGGTGGTCATGACGTCGACGCCGTTGCGGTAATCGGTCGTCATGTTCGCGATGCCCGGGCCCACGAACTCCATGACCTTATTCTTAACGTAACCCTTGGCAAAGACGGCACGGATGATGGCGAGCGCCACGTCGTGCGGGCCGACGCCGGGGCGCGGGGCGCCCGTGAGGTAGATGGCGACAACGCCGGGATAGGCGACATCGTAGGTGTCGCGCAGCAGCTGTTTTGCCAGCTCGCCGCCGCCCTCGCCCACGGCCATGGTGCCCAGGGCGCCGTAGCGGGTGTGCGAGTCGGAGCCCAGGATCATCTTGCCGCAGCCGGCGAAGTTCTCACGCATAAAGGAGTGGATGACGGCGATGTGCGGCGGGACGAAGATGCCGCCGTACTTCTTGGCAGCCGAGAGGCCAAAGACGTGGTCGTCCTCGTTGATGGTGCCGCCCACGGCGCACAGCGAGTTGTGACAGTTAGTGAGTACGTAGGGCAGCGGGAACTGCTCCATGCCCGAGGCGCGCGCCGTCTGGATGATGCCGACGAAGGTGATGTCGTGGCTCGCCATGGCGTCGAAGCGGATCTTGAGCGCCTCGGGATCTCCGGACGTATTGTGTGCCTGGAGGATCGAATACGCGATGGTGCCACGCTTGGCATCCTCGGGCGTCTGCGTAATACCGCGCTCGGCAGCCTCGGCCGCAGGCACAACCTCGCTGCCGCCGCGCAGGTAGATGCCGTCCTCGTACAGCTTGACCATACTGTCTCCCACTCTGCCCAAGAGATTTGGGCGCATAGCATACATTCGTTCAATATCGTGCCATAGAACGGTTGCGAGTGGGTTGCGAATCTACACGTTCACTTTATCTCGGTAAAGCATAGGACGAGCACCTTGCATCACTCTCCTGACAAGGAGTGTCCCAAAGTGCCGGCACAAAAGGAACGTCCATTACAGTCGAAATTGTCAGCCCGGGACC
>CABQNF010000005.1 GCA_902465465.1 uncultured Collinsella sp.
GGGCGGGTCGCGCGGGCACCCTCGCAAGGCCAAAATGATCCGTTTTCCTCCGTCCCCGGGGGATCAGAGGCTGTTACCAATACGGTGCCATTTCAAAACCATGCCGGATTACGGGGCTGAAGTCAGAACCCTCATCCATACCCCTTATTTTTGAAAAACAGCAAGCCATCTACCTGCGGTTTTGTTTTCGCGATCTTCGGTATGGTCGAAGGTCGGCTGTCCAGCCCCGTAATCCGGCATAGTTTTGTTTGCGGCGGCTCCGCCGCGCGCTATAGCGCGGGGCCGGTGGGGCATTTTTGCCCCACCGGCCCCTGTTCCAGCTCTATTCCGGTTTGGTTTCTACCGTGGGAGTCTTGTCCGCCGCAACTGGGGTGCGGGCGGTGTCCATAGTCAGGCAGTGCTTGGGGCAGCTCTCGATGCACTCACCGCACACCACGCAAGCGTACGGATCGATCGACCAGGTACCGCCCTTGCGATCGACCACAAGTGCGCCCGCCGGGCAGCGACGCGCGCACATGCCGCAGCAGATGCACACGTCCATGTCGTTGACGATATGCCCGCGCAGGCGCTCGGGCGTCGTCAGCTTCTCCTGCGGATAGCACACCGTGACCGGCTGCTTGACCATAGAGCCCAAGGCCGTCTTGGCAAATGTCAGCAAACTCATGCCGCGCCTACCTTTCCGTGCAGCTAATGCAGGGGTCGATGGTCAGGATAATCATGGGTACGTTGGCAAGAAGCACGCCCTGCAGCGCATGCGTCAGACCCGCCAGGTTTTGCGACGTCGGGGTGCGCACGCGAAAACGGTCCAGGTTCTTGGTGCCGTTACCGCGTACATAGTAATATGCCTCGCCACGCGGCTGCTCAATCACAACCTCGCCGCGCGCGCCGTCGGCCGGCGTGAGCTTGGTGCGTCCACCGATGCCGTCGTGCGGAATCCTACCCACAAGCTCCTTGATGATGTCCATGGCCTGCGTGACCTCGGCACAACGCACCCGGCAGCGAGCATAGCAGTCGCCATCGGTAGCAACGATGGGCTCGAACGCAGCCAGGTCCGCATAGGCACCATCGCCAAACATGCGCACGTCGTAGTCCACGCCCGAGGCGCGCCCAAACGGGCCGACCATCGAAAGCTCCAGCGCGTCCTTCTTGCTGATCACGCCCACGCCATGCAGGCGCTCGCCGCAGCTGTCGTCGTCCAAAAACGTATGCACCAGGGCCTCGTAGTCAGGACGCATGGCATCGAGCGTCTGGACAATGCCCGCCAGCTCGGAGTCCTCGATATCGTGCTTAAGGCCGCCGATCTCGTTAATCGACAGAATCACGCGACCGCCGCAAGTGCTCTCAAAGATCTTGAGAATCTGCTCGCGCAGCGTCCACGAACGATAGAACAGCGCCTCAAAGCCAAAGGCATCGGCGAGCAGGCCCAGCCACAGCAGGTGCGAGTGAATGCGCGAAAGCTCATGCAGAATGGTGCGGATATACTGCACGCGACCAGGCACCTCGATGCCGAGCATGCGCTCGCAGGCGCTGGCGTAGCCACAGCTATGGCCCACGGCGCAGATGCCGCAGATGCGCTCGGCGATGTAGCCAAACTGATGCATATCGCGCTTTTCGGTGAGCTTCTCGAGTCCGCGGTGCACAAAGCCGATCTGCGGAATTGCTTCGATGACGCGGTCATCCTCGATCACCAGGTCCAGATGAAGCGGCTCGGGCAGCACCGGGTGCTGCGGGCCAAACGGAATTACGGAGCGATGAGCCATGGACCTTACGCCTCCTTTTTCTGCTTGTCGCGGGCGACCTTGGCGGCAAGCGCCGCGCGGACCTTGGCCGCTTTCTCGGGATCCATGGCAGCGAGCTTTGCCTCCATCTCGGCAGCCTTGAGCGCGGCCTTGGCAGCGGCATCGTCATGCTGGGCATCGGAGCCGGCAGCCGCAGCGGGCTGAGCGACGGCAGCGCCCACAGCATCGCCAGCGCCTTCCCCTGCAGCAGCCGCGGCAGCGACGGCCTTCTCGGCCGCGGCCTTGCGCGCCTTGGCCTCGGCGGCAGCACGGACCTTCATGGCTTTCTCGCGCGCGGCCTTCACCTCGGGCGTGATAACGCTCATGGGCTCGGCAGTCGAGACCTGGTAGAAAAAGCCCTTAAAGTCGAGCTGCATGTCGGTAATGGCAAGACCAAACAGGTCGTGGGCTTCGTTTTCAAACGGGAACACCGCCGGATAGTACGAGCTGATGGACGGAATCTCCTGGTACTGATCAATTCCCTCAACCACCAGGTTCTCGATCGCATAGCTGCCGTCCTGCGCAATATGTTCCTGAGCAGCACGAACGTTGATAAACGTATAGAGTAGGCGATACGTGCCGTCGTCGACGTTGCGCTCAGCGTGCATTTGCACAAAGCGCGCGCCGACGCCCTTAAGCGCCTGGACATGCGACAGGAGCTCGTCGATCCCGACGGTGGTATAGATAGCCTTTTGCATTACTCGGCCTCCTTTGCGGCGGCGGGCGTCTCAGCAGGTGCGTCGCCAGCGGCCGTGTCGCCGGCCTCCGCAACAGCCGCAAACCCGTCCTCGCCCAGCTCAACGCCGCCATCCCAGGTAGCAGCGCCGCCCACGGTAAGCGGGTCACCGCCAGCGCGCATCACGGCCTCCTTCTGGTCCAGAACGCCGCACGCCTCCACAATGGCATCGATCACGGTCTCGGGACGAATGGCGCACCCAGGCGCGTACACGTCCACGGGAACCGCACGATCCACGCCGCCGATCACGTTGTACGCATCGCGGAACACGCCGCCCGAACACGCGCAGATACCGCAGGCCACCACGCACTTGGGCTCGAGCATCTGGTTGTAGATCTGGCGCACGACGGGCAGGTTCTGGGCATTGACCGAACCCGTCACCAAAAAGATATCCGCATGCTTGGGGTTGCCGGTGTTGACCACGCCAAAGCGCTCCGCGTCGAACAGCGGCGTGAGCGAGGCCAGCACGTCGATATCGCATCCGTTGCAGCTCGAGCCGTCGTAATGAATAACCCACGGCGAGCGCGACATTTTATGATCCATGGATGCCGCCTCCTAAATAAATACGTCGACGAGGATGGGCATAAGGTTGAGCAGGCCAAACACCAGCGCCACGCCCCATCCGAGCTTAAAGCAGCTGCGCCAGGTGCTGCGGGCGAAGGTGTTGTCGATCAGCACCTCGACAAAATACGTCGCGGCCATCACGACCAGGGCTACGACCCAGCTCACGGGGTTGTCCCAAACAAAGAACATGCCCACCCACATCAAGAAGAGCGCTGTCTCGCACCAGTGCATAAGGGTCATCTTGGCCAGCGTGCCGCCGCTCATCTCGGTGGCGACGCCCTGGACGATCTCCTGATGCGCGTGATGCGAATACGAAAGATCGAACGGCGACTTGCGCAGCTTGATGGTAAGCACCGCGAGCAGCGCGAGGAAGATGGGTGCGCTGTACACGATGATGGGGGCCGACTGCCCCGTCACGGCGATAGAGTCGAAGCTATCGGTGGCAAGGTACAGGCCCACGCTCATCAGCAGAACGGCGGGCTCGTAACTCATAACCTGCAGCAGCTCGCGGTCGGCGCCGACCTGGGCAAACGGGCTTTGCGTCGAAGCGGATGCCAGCACCACAAAGATCGCGGCGAGCGTCACCATAAAAGCGCACAACAGCGTGTTAGAGCCCGACACAAAGATGCCGCCGCCCACCACGGTAAAGATGAGCGCGCACGCCATATAGGTATCGTCCATGGTGTTTACGCTGGCAGGGGCTTTGCGCAGCAGCTTGGCAACGTCGTAGAAAGGCTGGAGCAGGTGCGGGCCCACGCGGCCCTGCATACGGGCCGAAAGTTTGCGGTCAACGCCGTCGATCAGGCCACCCACAAGCGGCGCCAGCAAGGCAAACGCCACGGTACCAATAAAGATGCCCACGACGCCCGAACCTTCAAAATACTTGCCGCGCAACACCGAGGGCGCGCTCATGGCAAGCCGCTCGGGCCCAATCCATGCGCAACACAGCAGCGCAAACAAGATAATGCTGCAGCACACGACGCTACCCGCGGGGCCAATACGCTTCTCGCCAAGGGCGTCCTCCGAGTACCAATTGCGCTTTTCGGCCTTCACCTCGTGTCCCATCGAACCGCGGAAATGGCGATATTTGTCGGTTCCCACGCCCGAAAGGTACACGTTGACGTGCGGCTTGTTGCTCACGCGGAATGAAGTCAGCAGCACCACGGCGATAAACGCCACGATAACCACCATCAGATACATGGCGTCCTTGCCAATAACGTACGGCACGCGGCCAAACACCATGGCCAAGTAAGGCGACACCAGACCGCTCGAGATAACCGGAAACGCCACGCAGCACAGAATCAGCAGCGCGGCGATGGTGTTGAGCGCCATCCACTCGGTCTTATGGACATTGACCTCAACGTTTTGAGCCGTGGGATCGACGCCCGAAAGCTTGGCAAGCCACTTGCCCCAGAAGAAGAACGTCGCGGCTGAGCCAAAGGCAAGCACCATAATCATGAGCACGTTGCCGGTCTGTGCAAACGCCACCAGGGCGCCCCACTTGGACACGAGCATGCCAAACGGCGCCACAAACATGCCCATGATGCCCAGCATCATCAGGCGCGTCAGGTGCGGCATGCGGCTGAACATACCGTCCATGTCCTCGATATCGCGGCTGCCGATATGATGCTCGGCCGTGCCCACGCACAGGAACAGCAGCGACTTGGCCACCGTGTGGAACAGGATCAGGAAGATGGCCGCCCATACGGCCTCGGGCGCGCCGACACCCAGGCAGGCACTAATGAGGCCTAAGTTGGAAATGGTGGAGTACGCGAGCACGCGTTTGGCGTTGCTCTGCGAGATGGCCATGAGGGCAGCGAGCAAAAACGTGATGGCACCCACACTCGTGACCATAAAACCGGTCACAGGATAGATAGCATAGAGCGGGCTCAGCTTGACCATCAGGAACACGCCGGCTTTGACCATGGTTGACGAATGCAGCAGGGCGCTCGTGGGCGTGGGGGCAACCATGGCACCCAACAGCCAAGTGTGGAACGGCATCTGTGCGGCCTTGGTGAGCGCGGCGAGCGACAGCAGAACGACCGGCATCACCAGCAGCGCAGATTGCGCGGTGCCAGCGCCGGAAAGCTCAATCATGCCCGAGATGGTCAGCGGCATGCCGTTAACGTGCAGGAACATAAGGCCCGCCAAGAACGCAATGCCGCCCAGCATGTTGAGGATGATCTGGGTAAAGGCGTTCTTGATGGCCTCGGGCGTGCGCGTGTAGCCAATCATGAGGAACGAGCACACGGTGGTGATTTCCCAGCCGCAGAACAGCCACTCAAGGTTGTCACTCGTCACGATGACGAACATGGCTGAGAGGAACAGGAACATAAGCGCCAGGAACTGCGGGCGACGGTCGGGCGCGGTCTGCCCGCGCAGCGCAGCCTCGTGCTCGTCATGGGCCTGGAAGTCCTTCATGTAGCCCAGGGCATATACACAGATTAGGCTGCCGACGATGCCGACGGCGAGGACCATGATCACGCCCATGTAATCCAGGTAGAGCGGCGTTGCGGTGACAGCCTCGGCCGCAGGCAGCGTCATGACAGCAAAGGTAACGGAGCCCACCAACTGGACTATGCCGAGCACCGTGGTAAGCACGCTCTTATATTTGTGCGCGTTGTACAGGATGACGGCGCACAGAATGACGTCGATGACGGAGCTGATGATCGAGAGCACATGCGAGGTGCCGGGGGCAACCTCAAAGCTCTGCGGACCCGTGCCAAAAAACATGACGGCGACTACAACTGTCACCGCCATAATAATGCCGGAGCCTATGAGCCCTACCGCATCGCGGGCTCGCTCACCGCGCGCGAGCAGCATACCCAGCGCCGGTACCAGCGGAAACAGGGTAAGGAAATACAGTAGCGTCATACCATCACTCCCCCATGCAAAAACGCTGCAATTGTTTAACGTTATAGCTCAATTGAGGAGTAGCGGCGGCAGGTTTTCGGTCAACTGGGGAGTTTTAGGCGTACGGGGCAAGGAGTCTGTCCGCATTGGAGTAGAGGGGTGACGTTCCCTTACCGCAGCGACGGACGCGCGGGCCACTGCGCGCGGTTTATTGGCCACGTTGGAGGATGTCCCGATAGGCTCGCGCCGGTCCAAAAAGTTGGCGCGGCAAGAAAAATGCGCCCCTGTGGGCGCACCATCCCGTTTGCTATTCCGCCTTTTTAACACGCGGCTTGCGACCGCGCGGCTTATCGACCAGTGCGGCCTCACCGCTCTCGCGGTACTGGCGGCACCAAGCCTTGACCGAAGACTCGCTGGGAATCTTGTGCTTGATCATGGCCTCGCGAACCGTCAAGCCGTTTTCCAGACGGTCCTTAACCACAGCGAGCTTTACATCGTACGAATAGGTATGATGATGCGAACCGGCATTGAGAACGGCATCGGCACCGCCCACGGCATACGCGCGGGCCCACTGACGAGCCGTGGCCTGGGGAATGCCAAGCTCCGCAGCGAGGGCGCGATGACCGACCCCCTCTTGGAGGATCTCGACGGCGCGCTGTCTAACCTCGGGCGCATGCGTGCGAGTCCTAGTTGCTTCCGACATACCTGCCACTTCTTAGCCTTAACCGTTAATCTGCTTTCTTACGTGCAAGTTAGATAGTAGCATTTTACTGTTTGCTCAAAGCAGTTAATTAAAGTAGACGCGGCGTTATCTGGGCATTTGGCACCAAATTACGACATTTCTTTATCGATTATTTACGCTGGTAGCTGACTCGCAGCTAATCGTCATTCGCTTGCCAACAAAATTGGCATCTCTTTGTGTCCTTTGGTATAGAGGATATAGTTATTAACCCCTCCCCCAATAATTTTGAGTGATCTGCAAGGCAGTAGACGTCCTCACTCCTCATGATTACCGCGCATTGCCATCCACCGGAGCAAAACAAAAAGGGCGGGACCTGCTGCGCTTGCAGGCCCCGCACCGATTGACACCCGACGGGACACAGCCGGGCGAAACGGATCCGTGCTACCGTCCCGCCTGGCCGCGATGTTCAACTACAGCTCGTTGGCCGCGTGATACGCCGTGCGAATGGCGCTCGCAATGTCGGCGGTGCGCTCGCCCGAGCAGTCGCCCACGCAGGTCACGGGCACCGTCACGCCATCCAGATCAAACGCGTTGGCCTTGGAGCCCACGGCCATCACCACGTAATCGCAGGCGATCTTTACCGGCTCCTCGGCGCCGTCCTCGGTGGTGCGAATGGCCTCCACGCCCTCGTCGGTAATGGCGGTCAGGCGGGTCTTCACGTGCTGCTCCACGTTGTGCTCTGCAAAGTCGCTCATAATCAGCGGCAGAATGGTCTCGGACTCGCCCGCGGCGATCTTGTCGAGCATCTCCACGATCGCCACCTCGCAGCCGTGCTGCAGCAGGTACTCGGCAGTCTCGGTGCCCACCAGGCCGCCGCCAATGACGGCGACGCGCCCGCTGAGCTCCACCTTGCCGGCCAGCACGTCCCAGCTCGAGACGACCTTGTCCGAGTCGGCACCCGGAACGGGGATGACCACGTCGTGCGCGCCCACGGCCACAATCGCGGCATCGGCGGCGTTGAGGTCCTCTGCCGTAGCGACGTGGCTGAGCTCAACCTTCACGCCCAGGCCAGGCAGAATCTTCTCGTAGTACTCGACCGAGCGCATGATCTCGTCCTTGCGCGGAGGCGCAGCCGCCAGCACAATCTGGCCGCCCAGATGATCGCTCGCCTCGTAGACGGTCACGTCGTAGCCGCGCTTGGCCGCCACGCGCGCGGCCTCCAGGCCGGCGATGCCGCCGCCCACCACGGCGACCTTCTTGTCGCCCTCGCCCGGCTTGATGGCGATGGTCGCCTCGTCGCCGTTCTCGGCATTGAGCACGCACGAAATGTACTTGCGGTTTTGAATCGCATCGACGCAACCCTTGTTGCAGTTGAGGCACTCGCGGATGGGCTCACCCGTGGCGGCCTTCAGCGCAATGTCGGGGTCGCACATGAGCGAGCGGCCATAGGCGATGATGTCGGCGGCGCCGTCTTCCAGAATCTTCTCGCCGGCCTCGACCGAAACCACGCGGCCCACGGTTGCCACCGGCACGGAGACCAGGGCCTTGACGCGCTCGGCCACGGGCAGCGTCCAGTTGTAGGGCATGGCGCCCATGGGCGGAATGGTGTCGCCCATGTTGCCGGTGTGGTTGGCCTGTGCGACCTGGATCATATCGATGCCCGCGCCCTCGAGCAGCTTGGCGAACTCGCAGGCCTCGTCGGGCTGCAGGCCGCCCTTGCCGCGCGGCGTGCCGTCGGGGTTCTCCATGATCACGGGGAGCTTGTACTCCACCATCAGCTGCGGCGCGGCTTCCTTAATGGCAGCGACGACCTCCAGCGCGTAGCGAACGCGGTTCTCGAACGAGCCGCCGTACTCGTCGGTGCGCTGGTTGAGGATGGCCGAGCACAGCGAACCCACCAGACGATCGCCGTGGACCTCGATGGCGTCGATGCCGGCCTGCTGCGCACGGGCGGCCGAGGCAGCGATGGCCTCCTTGATCTGGGTGAGTTGCTCTACGCTCGCCTCGTTCACAAAGTGCTGCATGTCGTGATGCAGCTTGGCGTAGGCCTGGTTGCGGATCTCGTTGGACTCGGCCATCTTGGCGGCAAAGGTCTCCTCGTCGCCGGCGGCCTTGGCCTCCTGCGCGGCCTTGGCGGCAGCCATGGAGCCCATGACCATGCGGCCGACACCGGGCACATCGTACTCGGGGTGGAACAGCTGCAGCGCGACCTTGGCGCCGTGCTTGTGGACGGCATCGGCCAGCGCCTTAAACGTGGGGATCTGGGCGTCGGTTGCCAGCTTGGGCGTGGGGCTTGCGGTCATGACGGGAGCAACGTCGCCGATGACGATGTAGCTCACGCCGCCACGGGCCAAGCGCTCGTAAAAAGCCAGGCTGCGCTCGCCGATGGAACCGTCACGCTCCTCGTAGCCGGTGGTCAGCGGCGGAAACATAATGCGGTTCTTGAGCTCAAGGGGGCCAACCGTAATGGGCTGGAGCAGCTTGGATGCAGGTGTGGTCATGGACATTCCTCTCTTGTAGGCGCGGCGGCGATGATGCCGCGTAGTTGTCTAGAGGATATGGCATGGGAGCACGGCGGCACAACGGAAATCGGCGAATATCAGGTGGCGGCAGGTGGATGGGGCAGAGCGGCCCGTCGGTTCGTCTCAATCTGTAACAGTTACTCGGCAAAACCGGGTCTTACTGTTACAGATCGAGATATTCCCCTCGACCCAACCTCAACAATCTCAATCTGTAACAGCTAGACCCACTTTTGACCCCTACCTGTTACAGATCGAGACAAACCAAACCCGCCTGCTAGAAAATCTCAATCTATAACAACAACTCGGCAAAAACCGTCCCTCGTGTTACAGATTTAGACAAACGAAGACCGTCCTGCCGAAACATCTCGATCTGTAACACTTAGCCGCCCAAATCGGGTCTAGATGTTACAGATCGAGATTTTGTTTGAGAGGCCAAGAATTGGACCGAAAACACAGTCCCGGGATAACAAAAAAGCTCGCCGGCTAGGCCGACGAGCTGCAAGTTCTTGGTCGCGGGGGCAGGATTTGAACCTACGACCTCCGGGTTATGAGAACGGAATATCGCTGTTTATCGACACCTTTTGAAGCTCTTTGATACCGTTATATGCGCAGATAGATTAACATATTTTGATAAAATGCTTGAATTAATGCCGTGCCAATTTCGACCAAAATTCGACCAACGATTGCTTGACTTCAACAGCTGCATCGCATGCGATGCAGTATCAGTCCCGCGGTCGCAGGGAGCCGAAAGGCAGTCCCTGCGCCTCGATGAAGCGAAAAAGCTGCTTGAAACCCTGCTGTCACAGGAAATGGACGCGCACAGGATCGGAATGCTTCTTCCGCTCCTTCTCCTTTCTTCCGGGACGCCCGGGCGGCAAGAGCCGGAACGTCTCCTCGAGACCAAAACTTCGCAAGAGCCTATTAAAAAGAGATGGATGGATTTCAAACTTGGCAAATCAAGGCGTAGCTAGTCACTCGCGTCCAAAGCCATTTGCCTAAAAAAGAATACCGCTGACCGAAATGGAAAGATGGTAACAACGAAATAGATTAATCGCACTTGTTTTTAAGAACCGTTTGTTCCAGCCCGCCCTGTTTGCAAACACCCCAACTATCATGAAATCCGTAAACAGAGGCGACATCAACACCTGACGCCGGCAAGTATGCGAGCGTCGTCTCTGCCTAAGGGGCAAGCCCCCGAGATTAGTTAGGAGAGGGGAAGAGATGGATAAAGTCAAAACGGCCTTCCAGAACTTTGGCCGCGTTATCGTCGACCCTATTTTGTACCTTTCGGTAACGGGCATCATTTTGGCCATCGCCACGGTATGCTCGCTCGGCAGCGGAGTTGTCGCAGATCTGGGCACGCTGCTCTCCGCAGCAACCAACTCCGCGGTGATCGGCAACCTGCCGGTGATTTTCGCAGTCGGCCTAACGGCAGGCTTCGCAAAGAAGCAAAAATCCAACGCGGCAGTGTTTGGACTTATTAGTTACCTCATGTTCCTGTATGTCAACAACGCCTACCTGACGCTCACCGATCAGCTGGCAAAAGCTGGCGCGATGGGTCTGTATGGCACTGGCCAGGCAACGGTACTGGGTCTTCAAGTTACCGATGTCAACGTCTTCGGCGGCGTACTCATCGGATGCTTCTGCGGTTGGCTCTATAACAAACTGATCGACGTAAAGGTATCGGAGTATATCCGGATTTACGGCGGACCCCGCCTGGCCCTTCTGGCGATGGTTCCGCTGAGCATTGTCTTCGGCATCGGAGCGACTATCGTGTGGCCCCCTATCGCCAACGCCATCAGCAACGCTTCTTCATTCATCGCAGCCTCGGGTGGTCTGGGCGTTTTCATTTACGGCTTCCTGAACCGCGTCCTCGTACCTCTCGGCATGCACCACTTTATGTGGATGCCGTTTGACTACTCCGCGATTGGCGGCACGGCGGTCGTCGCCGGCCAGAGTGTTTCCGGCGCAGCAAACATCTTCTATGCTGAGCTTTCCCATATCGCCGACGGATCCCTCACCACAGTCGACCCCTCTGTCCGCTTTGCCATGTTCGGCTTTGGCAAGGAATTCGTAACCCTCGGCACCGTGCTCGCAATGATTGCGACTTCCCGTCCGGAGAATCGAAAAGCTGTCGCAGCCATGCTGGTGCCCATTTACATCACCGCCATGCTCTCCGGCATCACTGAGCCGCTCGACTTCATGATCCTGTTCGCGTCTCCGATTCTCTGGGTTGCCTACAGCCTGTTCTACGGACTGGGCGAGATGCTCCTGTTTGTCCTGGGAGTCCGCTTGCTTAACATGTACGGTGGCATCGAGCTGCTCACGCTCGGCCTGCCTTTGCCAATGGGCGTCACCAAGTTCCCGATTTACATCGTCTTGGGCATCGTGTTTGCCGCCGTTTCGTTCATCGTTCTGGCGATGGTGATCAAGAAACTCAACCTCATGACGCCCGGCCGTTCCGCAGAGTGGTCTGCAGAGGTCTCCGGAGACAACAATGCTCTCGAGTCCTCCGGAACTCCGGAAGTCGACGCAAAACAGCAGGAAATGGTGCAGAACATCATCAACGGCCTTGGCGGCAAGGACAATATCAACACCATGGGCTGCTGCATGACTCGTCTCCGTGTCGAAGTCAAAGATCCCGACAAGGTCAACGAAGAGACCATCAAGAAGGCTATCGACAAGGGCCTGTTTAAGAACGGCACCAATGTCCAAATTGTCGTGGGAACCAACGTGCACTCCGTCTACGACCTGCTGCGTCCCATCCTTAATCTGGAAGATTAACAGTCGCTTAATCGATAAGCGATAAGCGATAAGCGAGGAGACCTCATGTTGACCAAAACGTTTCATTCAATCCGAGGCATGTTCGAACGCCTGCTCAACATGTACAAAGAAAAGTCGACAAGGGGTCTTCTCGTACTTATGGCTGCATTCGCATGTGGTTTTATCTGGCCGCTCCTGGGTCTACTCGCTGCGGTTTGGACCCGGCGTTCAGGAAGGCACGCGGACGCGGGCAGCATTGCAGGCATGGCGGCGGTCATCAACATCGCTACCTACTTCGTGCAGATAGTAACCAAGATTGTCTGCAGCTCAATTTGATTTGAAAGGCATGAACAACATGAACGGATACAAGATTGTCATCTGCGGCGGCGGCAGCACCTATACCGCCGGTATCGTCAAAGACCTGATTGATCAAAAGGACGAACTGGGGATTCGTGAGCTTTGGCTCTATGACATCGACAAGGAACGCCAGGACACGGTCGCTGTGGTGGTTAAGGCAGTTATCGATGACCTTGCCCCCGAGATCCCCTTGCATGTAACCGTCGACCCCAAAGAGGCGTTTACAGATGCGAACTTTGTTATGGCGCAGATGCGCGTGGGCGGGCTCAAGATGCGTATCCAGGATGAGCAGATCAGCCTGCGCCATGGCGTAGTCGGCCAAGAGACCTGCGGAGCAGGTGGTATGGCCTATGGCATGAGGACCATCTTCCCCATGTGCGAGCTTGTCGATTTCTGCGAGGAGTACGCCTGCAAGGACTACTGGATCGTCAACTACTCCAACCCCGCTGCCATCGTAGCCAAGGCGATGCACAAGCTGCGTCCAAACGCTCGCATTCTCGACATCTGCGATATGCCGGTAGAGATTGAAGCCCGCATGGCGGAGATTTTGGGCTGCGAACTCGACGACATTGAAGTCGACTACTTTGGCCTCAATCACTTTGGGTGGTATACCAGCGTACGCTGCAAGGGCGTCGACGTTACGGACAAGCTCAAAGAGCACGTGCGTAAGTACGGTTACATTTCCGAGGCAAGCCTCAATGACGCATTGGTAAAGGACCCAGACTGGGCCCACACCTTCAAGAATGCGGCAACGATTTCTACGCTATTCCAGGATTACCTCCCCAACACCTATTACCAGTATTACCTGTTGCCCGATGCCTGCGTGGAGTACATGGACATCAATAACACGCGTGGCATGCAGGTCGTAAACGGCCGCGAAAAGCGTATCTTCGACGCATCTGCGGCGCTTAAGCGCGGTGAAAAGGTCGATCTCACGCAGTTCTACGTAGGCGTCCACGGCAGGTTCATTGTCGATGTCGTCAAGTCCCTGGCGAAGGATTTGCGCCATCGCCAGCTGGTGATTGTGCCCAATAATGGCGCAATTGAGAATCTCTCGGACGACGCGACCGTCGAGATTCCGGCGTACATCACCGATCGAGGAGCCGAACCGGTCCGCGTCGGGAAGATTCCCCGCTTCTACAAGGGCCTTATCGAGCAGCAGGATGCCTGCGAGGGCCTTGTGGTCGAGGCCGTTATCGAGGGCTCCTACCAGAAGGCACTCGAGGCCTTCACCCTCAATCGCACGATTCCCTCAGCGCGCGTGGCTAAGGAAGTCTTGGACGACATGATCGAGGCAAACAAGGGCTATTGGCCTGAGCTGAAGTAGAGAAGCCATCCAGATAGCAAAAGCACAAAAGGTGGCCTCAAGGCAAAATGCTTTGGGGTCACCTTTTGTATGACTAAATCTCCGCAAAACTCGTAAAGATGAACGAATCGGCCTCGTGTTTTACACGATAGTTCTCTTGATAATCCTGATTGAATATAAGCGAATAAATAACCTGAAGCGTATACGTGAGCGAGATCATGGAAGAGTAATTGGCAACCTTTCCAATCACGCGCTCTGATTTTGGAATGAGCAAGACAGTGTCGCATTGCCTGGCGAGCGCCGAATCAGAAAACGCTGTGATTAAACACGGCTTGATTCCGCGCTCGGAAAGAGCGGCGGCGTATTTGGAATAATCATAGTGAATGCCGCTGTAGCTTAGGAATAAAAACAGGTCGCCGGGCCTACCGTTCTTAACGTGCAGTGTCTGCAGGCCCCCGTCGTCTGCCATGGTGACATGACGATCGAGCTTGAGAAGATTGTTGCGAAAGATACATCCCGCCAGATAGCTTTCCCCTTTAGCAAAGATGTAAATTCGCGGGGCGCTAAGAACTGCCTTGGCGATTATGCTCAATTTGGCGCTATCGAGCTCGATTTTCGTTTGATCTATGACGCCCTTCAGGAGATTTGCAAGGTTGCCCTCGATGGCCTCAATTGAATCGGTACTGTCAAAAGGACGATTGTGATCGACAGTGGCAGCCAGAAGATAGTCTCCGCTTATCTCCTGGATGAGCTGCATGATCAACTCTCGATAGCCGCTTAGGCCCAATTTCTTACAAAAGCGGATGATTGTCGCGTTCGAGGTGTAAGTCTCCTGTGCGAGCTTTGCCATAGTGAGGGTCTTAAGGTCGCCGGTATGATTGAGCAGATAGGTAGCAATGGCTCGGTCGGTTTCATTAAAAGACGCGCTGTTACGCAGGCTGTCAAGAATCATGGTCGCTCCGATCGCTTTAGTTTGCCACTTAATTATGTCATTATCAAAACGACGGGCAGCTCTTCATGCGCTGACTCATGTCCTGCAATCTCTCTTCTGATATTCCGCATGCTTCGGCAACATTATTTGTGCGGAGCGCATCGCTCAAGTCGCAGCGAACAGATACGAAGAAGTTCGATTGCCAGAATTCATTGCCCGCCCTGAGACGCAGAGACGGCCTCCAAACAAGCTACATGCGGACTTGAGACAGCATAGCGCTCGCCCGTCGGCATCCTACAACCCGTATCCCCCACTCCCCTGTTTCCGTGTTGAGAGCAATAGACGGGGTTCCAAGGGGACTCGTCCCTTTGGCGCGCAAGGTCCGGGGGCGGCGCGATCCATCCCCGGCACTATTATTAGCTAAGGACCGCCGAAACTCCTCCCAATTGGAGTTTATCGGTCGATAAGTCAAGCCGACCGGCCCGCGATTATCAATGGTTTATTTGCTTCACATAATAAATTGACTCAGGATTCACCCGCAATTCACCCGCAAAGTAAACCAATAAAGAAAAAGCTCGGAGGCAATTTTGCTTCCGAGCTGCAAGTTCTTGGTCGCGGGGGCAGGATTTGAACCTACGACCTCCGGGTTATGAGCCCGGCGAGCTACCAGACTGCTCCACCCCGCAATGTCTGGGCGCCTCATGTGCGCAAGAAAGAATATTACGCGGGAGTTCGGTAAACGGCAAGGAAAATCTCGTAGAGCATAATTCCTTCATATTTAAACCCCTCAGCCCCTATCACCGTAAACGAATCGCAGCCGAGCGCCGTCGACGGCACGTATACAATGGTGCGCGTCCTTTTATGCCAACACCGGGAGTAGACATGCTGCTCGCTATCGATATGGGAAACACGCAGACGGCCATGGGGCTGTTTGACGGAGACGAGCTGGTGCAGTCGTGGCGTATGCCCACCGACCGCTCCTATACCGCCGACGAGATCCACGTGCGCCTGATGGGCTTCTTTAAGATGTATGACCTCTCGCTCGGCGCGGTCGACGCGATCGCCTTTGCCGGCGTGGTGCCGCAGCTCTCGCGCGAGTGGCACGCCGTGGCCGACCGCATTGCCGCGGACGCCATCGTCATCGGGCCGCAGACGGTCGCCGTGACCAAGCTGCGGGCGGCGCGCCCCCAGGCCGTTGGTGCCGACCGCATCGCCAACGCCGTCGCTGCCGAGACCTTCTACGACGCGCCGGCGATCGTGGTGGACTTTGGCACCGCAACCAATATCGACGTCATCGATGAGGACGGCTATTACATTGGCGGAGCGATTGCGCCGGGCATCCGTATCTCCATGGACGCGCTTGCTGCCCGTGCCGCCAAGCTCGCCAGCGCATGAAGCGCGAGCTAGGCCGCGAGGATGCCACCGTTATCGCCACGGGCGGTCTCGCCGGCATCGTCGCCGATTCGACCGATGCCTTCGACGTGGTCGACGGACAGCTCACCATCAAGGGTATCTGCGAAATCTACCGCCGCATGCAGGAGCTGGGATAGAGCAGGGGCTTAAGTCGAGCACGCCCGATGCCACAGTCCCCGCAAAGGCTCGCCAAGCCTATTCCTCAGATAAGCGAAACCCTCCCCGGCACAGGCCGAGAAGGGTCTTGTTGCCATCGTTATCTTTGAGCGCTGGCGCCCCGCGCTACAGCCCGCGAATTCGTACAGCCTCGGGCGGAAACTCCTGCTCGCCGGCATCGGTCTTGATGGTCGCGCGGCCCCAGATGTCCAGGCCCGCAAACACACCGACCGCAAGCGGCAAGCCGTTGGGAGACACCGCCGCAACCTGGCGGCCCAGCAGCGGCACCATGTCGAAGTACTCGCCCAGCACGGGAGCCAGCGGCCCTGCGGCGCCTTGCGGCGTGTTGGCAA
>CABQNF010000006.1 GCA_902465465.1 uncultured Collinsella sp.
ACTTGCACTCGATGGTGCCGGGGGCTGCGGTGTTGGGCGCATCCTCGGCCTCGGGCAGGCTCAGGTTGGTCACGTCATCGACAATGCCGATGGTGAACTCGCGCTTGGGCTCGTCCTTCTTGAGCTCCTCGAAGACAGCGAACGCGGACGCGGGAGGCGTGTCCTTGCTGCCCAGGCCGTAACGGCCGCCGACGACCTTGATGCCCGTCTTGCCGGCCTCGTAGAGAGCGGAGACAACGTCCTGGTAGAGCGGCTCGCCGATGGAACCCGGCTCCTTGGTGCGGTCCATGACGGCGATCTTCTGGACGGTCTCGGGGAGAACGTCGACAAAGTGCTTGATGGAGAACGGACGGAACAGGCGAACCTTGACCAGGCCGACCTTCTCGCCGTGGGCGTTGAGGTAGTCGATGACTTCCTCGAGCACGTCGCAGAAGGAGCCCATGCACACGACGACGCGGTCGGCATCGGGAGCGCCGTAGTAGTTGAACAGGCCGTAATCGGTGCCGAGCTTCTCGTTGATCTTCTTCATGTAGCCCTCGACGACGGCGGGAAGCTCGTCGTAGACCTTGTTGCAGGCCTCGCGGTTCTGGAAGAAGATGTCGCCGTTCTCGTGGCTACCGCGGGTATGCGGGTGCTCAGGGTTGAGCGCGTGATCGCGGAAAGCCTGGACGGCGTCCATGTCGCACATCTCGGCCAGATCCTTGTAGTCCCACATGGCGACCTTCTGGATCTCGTGGCTGGTGCGGAAGCCGTCGAAGAAGTTAAGGAACGGGGTCTTGCCCTCGATGGCGGCAAGGTGAGCCACCGGCGAGAGGTCCATGACCTCCTGGACGTTGCCCTCGGCGAGCATGGCGAAACCGGTCTGGCGGCAGGCCATGACGTCGGAGTGATCACCAAAGATGTTCAGGGCGTGCGAAGCGACGCAACGCGCGGAGACGTGGAAGACGCCCGGGAGCTGCTCGCCCGCGATCTTGTACATGTTCGGGATCATCAGGAGCAGGCCCTGGGAAGCCGTGTAGGTGGTGGTCAGAGCACCGGCGCCCAGCGAACCGTGAACGGTACCGGCTGCACCTGCCTCGGACTCCATCTCGACGACCTTGACCGGGGTGCCGAAGATGTTCTTGCGACCCTGGGCCGCCCACTGGTCGACATGGTCGGCCATCGGGCTGGACGGCGTAATGGGATAAATTCCCGCTACCTCGGTGTACGCATACGAAACATATGCGGCCGCCTCGTTGCCGTCCATAGACTTAAACTTACGCGCCATATACCCCTCTCCTCTCATATAGGTATACAGGCCCCGGCGATCGCCGGGATGTTGGCGTGATGGGATTTACGCTGTTGCTTCCAATCATCTGGCAGGCAGGCTCAGCAGCAGGTACGTGGCGTGGAGAGAAGACATGCCGAGGCGAGGGACAGCTGATGCGCCCCACAGACCCGACCGCCCGTCTTGCACATGACCGAGCGCCGCAAAGGCCGCATGCCGGATGCTCCCGGGCACGCCCCGGCGATGGGAAGCGCCCGCAACGGAAATCCGCATGCGGGTTTATTGTACCCCGCCGTTAAGTGTAATTTCGACAAATATAGGCGGGCGGTAAAGGTTTACCTCGGGTGACCGCCAAAGGCCAGAATGGTCCCTCCATCCCCGGACGACTGGCTCTGACGCGCCAAGGAGTGTCCCCAAGTACCGGCAGGAAAGGAACGTCCCTAACTGCCGGCTAGAGGGCGCCGAGCAGGATGGCGTAGGTGGTGGATTCGCCGAGTTTGAGCTCGTCGCCGGGGTTGAGCTGGGCGGAGCGGCCGGGCTCTACTTGAATACACACACTCGTGGCCCCGTTTACCACCACGGTGCCGTTAGTGGACGACAGGTCCTCGACAAACCATGCGCCAGACTCGTCGCACCAGATATGGGCATGGCGGGCCGAGACGTCGTCGGTGATGCCGCCCTCCCCCGTTGCCAGCGCGCCGATCTCAACGCCTTCCTCACTCGGCTGAATCCAGCGCGGGACGCTCACCACGTAGCCGTTTTGCACGCACAGCAGTCCCAGCGGATGCGCCGGCGCGACCTCGTGCTCGCCCGCGACCGAAGATGTGCTCAGCGAGCGCGGCGTCGACGTGTCGCCGCCACGGGTCGCATGAGCGCGGCGGCTCGCCCGACTTGGAACTAAGGCGGGCGTGAGAGCAAACGGCATAGGGAACGAATCTTGCGGATGTACTCCTCGACGTCAGGCAGGTAAGCCCCACGAAGTCACCGGGGAGGCCCAAGCGGCCCGGCACCACTTCCAGATTCTGACCAGGGCGAGTCGTTCGCCGGTGGCTGAAGGCTCGCTCCCACCCAAAAGGGGAGATTCGCGTTGTTCCCCAATCGCTCTCGCATCTTTCATTTTGCTCGAGGTGGGCTATGAAAACTTTCCTGGTGAAAGGCGGCGATTGGTTTCCTTTCTTTCTAGAGGAGCGCGCCTGTAATCTGTTTTCATCCTAAATCAAGTTAAGATCGGACCTTCCAGAGGCAAGTCGACTCAAACTGCGAGGCTCCATGTTGGAATAAAGAGCGCCGTCGAAGTGCCAACAACACAAAGCTTGCCAGTCTCAAATAGAACCTTTTGGGAGTCCGATTGGGCCGCACACCGAATCCCCGCTGGTGGTTTTTTATAGCTGCGCGACAATAAACAAGGTTAGTGCCAGTCCAGCATGAAATTGAGGAACGTATGCATTTTTTCTCAGTAAGTGATCGTCGTTACTGCTTCGATGAGGTCACTCGCAATTGCTTTCAGGTTGACCAAGCATCAGAAGATGCGCTTCGCATATTTGAAGCATCGGGAAGAACGGTCAACTCGAAGTTGCTAACAAAGTCACTTGCTGCGAAAGGCTACGACCAAACGACCATAGCAGAACTTGAAGACGACATTGATGAGTATCAACGATTGTCTGAGCGGACTTTCTTAACAAAAGACACGCCTCGAAAACTTAGATCCATCGAACTCCACGTTTCACATGCATGCAACCTTGGTTGTAGTTACTGTTTTGCCGGTAAAGGAGATTATGGAACGTCTCCTCTGCTGATGACAGACGAGATAGCCTTCAAGGCGGTCGACTACCTCGTCGCAAGTTCATCGGAAAACGAAACGCTTGCGATCGTCTTTTTTGGTGGGGAACCCATGATTAACGAGCCGCTGATATGGAAAACGGTCGACTATTCAAAAAGAATATACCCCAATAGAAACTTTACCTATTCTATTACGACCAACGGAACGCTTTTGAATGACACTGCTGTGAATTCTTTCAAGGAGCACGGGTTTTCTGTTCTGATTAGTCTCGATGGTACAGGATGCAAGCACGATGCATCGCGCCCGTACAAGACGGGAGGCGGCTCTTTCTCCGATATCGACAAAAACGTTCGTCGTTTTTCCGAGTCGTTCCCCTTCGGCGCAAGAGCGACCTTAACAAATAATAACTGTAACCTTGTTGAAGACTATCTTCAGTTTAAAGAGATGGGCTTCAGAAGGATTTACTTCTCGCCCGTGAGCTCATTCGATGAGAATATCAAACTCGACGAACACTCATTAAACAAAATCAGGGCGGGCCTAATAGATTTGGCGGATCAATATCTCAAACAGATTGATCAAGGGGAAAAGCCCTTGTTTAGAACATTGAAAACTGCAGTTGATTTGATTATGAGCAACAGGATCGCCTTTGTCGGATGCGGGGCTGGCAGGCGTTTTATTTCCGTGACTCCCGAAGGGGACGTATACCCCTGTCACAGGTTTGTCGGGATGATGCGATTCAAAATGGGCAACATCGTCACCGGAATTGACGAAACTAGGTATATTGAAAACTGGAGTCAGGGTGTCGAAAAAAGAATTGACTGTACGGACTGTTGGGCTCGGTCTTTCTGTGGTGGGGGCTGTAGCTGGGAGGCTGCAGACGAGCACGGCTACTTGCCCAAGAGTCTACACCCTGCATCATGTGAATATAGAAAAATGTGCTACGAGATGGCTTTTGACCTTATTTCCCGCCACTCATCTTCGCAGGAGAAAAATCAACGAGAAGCTACTGTATCGGAATAAGCGGTTCAGCGCATTGCTGTCACCATTGTGGAGGTGTTCGTTCTTCTGATTACCGTCTGCGAAGCTTATTGCTACATTCGCCGAAACCATTCTAGAAATATGGTGAACTAGACATCTTGGTTTGTTATACACAATATTGAGGTTTTTCTGCACTCAAAGGGAGGTAGTCGTGAAGCATATTCATCCGATTAATCCAGGAAGTGGCGACGAGGCAGGCGTGAAGCCGATGTCTTTTGACTGCCTCTTGGGCATTACTGACATCTGTACTGTTTATGATAAAGCAGATGGCTGTGGTGCATACGATTACTGCGACTATGACATGGATGGCGGCAGCATCTGCGTTGTAGATCACTGTGGCATTGATCAAACGTAGTCTCTAATTGGATTAAGGTGAGGAGCTGTTATGAAGCATATCCATCCTGTTGGTTCAAATGAACATCCTCCCGTTGAGCCTTGTTGTCTTGGAGTTGATATATGCAATTTTTACGACATCGCCGAGTGCCCTGTTGCGGATTGGTGCTATGTCGATAAAGAATCAAGCTGTGTTTTGCCAGCAGATTGGTGCGATCCAGTTGACGAGTAGTTTTGTGGCTAGGAACTATTTGGTCCAATTCAGAATAAGATGGGAACAAATACCAAAATCTCGTGTCTGGGAGGAGTTATGCCATTATTGCAAGGTCTCGTTGGATTAGCCTTTATACTTGCGTTATATCTGGCACCTTTTTTAATTCTATTCTTCATTATCCGACTCTTTCTTCGGAGAAAATAGGAGTGTCACGCAAACATTAGCGTAGCTTTCTTCCAATATGAGCCGAGCATTGGCAAGTGGAATAAGAAGCCCGACCGTTCGCCACATGAAAGTGATCGGACGGGCTTCTCTATTTAACCCGGGCCGCCACCCATAGCGGCTTTCCAAGCGTATTCTCAGTGCAAAGCAATCGTCAGTTTAATCCTATGCGCTGATACCGCATTTCATTTGTTCGGCTCGAATTCTACGGCCTGGCAACCCTCGCACTCTCCGGCAAATGGATTGAACGCGAAGGCAGAGATGATGTGTGCGTGGACATCGAGGCTGCTGTAGGCAACATACTGGGACATGGACCCCCGCTGCGCGTGGTATGCGGCCCGGCATATTCATTGCCGTCCAACCCCGTGTAGTTGCAGCAAAGGGTGGAACCTCAATGCTCAGCTCATGTTGTCCGTGGGACACGAGAATCGTAAGTACACTTTGGTGCGATTCTCACGCTGATACTGAGCCACCTGGAATAAGATACGTCGCGACAACACTTCGCTTCACCTCTGTCTCGACAAGATGACGTAGACTAAAGTTTCCTTTAGTAAGAGAACGAGAACTATATCTGAAAGCGTTGCGATGGCGTGAAGGCACCGAGTCCGAACCGCCTGAATGCTACGTGCATCTGCATCGCCTTTTTGTTATCTCTGCCAGTTGGGTAGCACTACACTTGTCATCATTTACCCTGGTACATGCTGCCTAAATCCACTACCCCTTCTACCGCGCCGACCATCTCGTCATCGTGAGAGACAACGATGATCAGCTGGCTTTGCTTGTTGCGCTTAACATAGGCCGCAAGCTCGGCGCGGCTTACAGCGTCTAACCCAGTCGTGGGCTCGTCGAGTACCAAAACTGACGACTTGCGTGAAATCGCCGACCATAAGTACACTCGGCGCAGCTCACCGCCCGAAAGCGCGGAGCAACGTTTCCCGAGCAACTCCTTCACGCTGTTTTCCAGCGAAAGTAGGCCATCTACACCCCGGTGATAGGAAGAAAAGGGCGTGTCGAAATACTCTAACAGCTCTTTCACCGTTTCGTCCGGCGCGAAGCACGACTGTGGGCAGCACGATATCTCTCTCGCACGTATGTAATCCAAGTCGCATTCTTCGATTGGCACGCCGTTGTATTTTACTTTGCCTTTCGATGAGTATAGCCCGAGCATCAAGTAAAGAAGTGACGTCTTGCCTCTTCCGTTTTCCCCAACTATGCAATATGTACCAGGACCGGAAAACTTGAAAGAAAACCCGCCGAGGACCTCTCGGACAGATCCGTCTGGAAGGGCAACCGAGAATTCCAAATCAGATACCGAAATGTCATTTATTTCATCGAGTTTAGCTAAATCGGTCCGATTCCACCCCGATCTCTCCTTTTCTCTCGTCGCGATAGCCGTCCTATCCCATGATGCTTTGGCATCTTGATAGGATTTGAACAATGACATCATACTTTTCAAAGTCTTAAAGAGAACCGCGAAGTATGTACCGATGATAGTGTACTCGCCTATTGACATAGTTCCGTTAATGATTCGTACTCCGGAAACAACAAGTATCACCGCTTGAAACAACGCTGCGAAAAGACCATCGAGCGATGTCAGAGAATATGATAGCTTTCCGGAGCGCAAAACTTTGGGAAAATAGCTCTTAAACCCAGCGTCGAGCGCTTGTTCGCTCTTGCCGTACGAAGATGCCAGTTGAATGTTGAGAATCTGATTAAGCTGCGATGCAATTGCGGCGTAAAAGGCGCTGTCCGCCTCTTTCTTCTCATACGTGACCCTATACAAAAGTTTCCTCAACCCAGTAATTACACAGAAATACACGATGAGGAGAATGATGGAAAACACCGCGAGAGTTGAATCAATTGACCATATGATAAGCAATACGATGGGAATAGCTACAATGGACAGCGGCGCACTGATGAAATTCGCCAAAACGAAGGATGAGACCACGCTGGAGTCGGAAATAATCCGTTGCGTTGTATAGGCTGGATCGATGGTCCGACTCACCAAGTAATCGTCTCTTTCAAAACGCAAGACGGCCTCCCTGAGAAGATCAAAGGAAAGTCTCGTGCTTATGCGAATGGAAAGTGTTCCTGCAAAATAAGTAAAGAGGGTGGAGAAAACTCCTATTGACGCAACCAGGAGTGCGAAGAGTGCGGCGTCTCTTTCGCTGCGGTTACCGAGAAGAAAATCTAAAAATTTTCCGTTCACGTATGGCATGGCATAGGAGAGAGCGGTTCCAATCACCGTGATAGCAATGAAGACGAAAGCCCCTTTTGCTCTGATGAACCTCGAGAGAACGCATCGAATCAAGGAAGGCCCCAATCTACCCGCCACAAAACATCAATCACTGATACCTTACACCTCAACACAACAGGAGCGAAGATTTGCCAATGAGACTGCTTTAAGATTGCCTTGGGCCAATACGGTCTCAAGCTCTTCCTACAAGAGAGTCGGAATCGGACATCTCCTCCGACGAATCTGGCAATCGGGCGATTGAAATATCTTTTTCAACCGCCCGATTGCCACAATAGATTGGAGCGTCCGCCCGCAAACGACCTCGTTTTACACCCACCAAATCCTTTGCCTTTTGTCGCCTAGGCTAGAAAAATCGCTCATAATAACGCAACCAGCCTGCTCGCTTGAAGAAACCTAAGCCCGTAATGTAGATGTGCAAACTTCCGGACGCCTTGCGCGGCATAGCGCGTATAAACTTCGTCAACCGCCTCAGAAATACCTGAGTATCGCGCCAGGGCAAAAGCATACGACGTCGCCGCCATACCCCGCACCCATTCGGAACGCGGACTAATTGAATAGCTGCACAGTATCATCATACATGCATCTAGACCTGATTCCCCAAGTAGCCGACGTATTGATGCGAGCATCGTGGGTCGCCCCTACGCCATCGTCGTCACCCCTATTAGCAGTATTTAGTGTTTTCCTCTAAATGCGTATCGCCACCCTTAAGAATATGAAGTGTTATATCCAGACCCGATTGTCCCCCATCCCCAACGAAGGGATAAGGAATCTCATCCGGAATCGGCAGTAACGGAGGATTCACAACGACAAGCGAAAAACATGAGTCATCTCACAGAGGGGAGTAAAGGCTCCCCTCAAGCACCCTAGTTTCGTCATCCAAAGAGTTGATGGCAGTGTTCTTCTTACAAAGGTCGACAACAAAAGGGTTGATTTCTACAGATGTTACATCCATGCCACAGTTGGTAAGTATCAGGCCCTGTATTCTGGGGCCAGAACACAAATCGAGAGCCTTCCGTGCGCTCTGCGGTGTAAGGCGCCAATCTCAGCAAATCTGTCCCACAATACTGCGCTGAAGAACAAGACGGAACCCCTGAGCCAAACTCCCCTATACCTTTTTAAGGCTAAGACAGGCAAGTTCACGCACCCGGCATATTCCAGAATAACATCCTATTGTTTTAGATGCTCTACAAGCATGAACAGCCGCGAATCGGAAAGATCTTCTAGTTTCGCCCCGACTGACCGCCAAGGGCCAAAATGGCCTCTCCATCCCCAGGCGACCGGCTCTGGCGCGCAGAGAAGTGCCCCCAAGTGCCGGCAGAGACGATATGAGCAGGACATAAAAACATTGAGAGCCCCTGCTGCATGAAAGGCCGCGGATTAGGCCGACAATGGTGAGTGTCTAATCCAACCGTGGCGGCCACGCCGCATTCATGGAAGGGGCTCCCATGCTCGATACTACCACCTTCATCGGCCTCGACGTCCACGCCCGCTCGATAAAGGCCGTCTCCCTCGACGTCATGACCGGGGAGGTACGTGCCGCGACCTTCGGCTACGACGCCGGCGCCGTCGCGGAGTGGGTCCGTTCCGTGGACCCCAGGGCCAGGTGCGTGTACGAGTCCGGGGTCACGGGCTTCGACCTGCAGAAGAGGCTTTCCGGCCTGGGGGTCGACTGCGTGGTCGGCGCCGTCTCGAAGATGATCAAGCCCAGCGCGGACAGGCGCAGGAAGAACGACCGCAACGACGCCGAGTTCCTCGCCCGCATGCTGTCGGTCGGCAACGTGGTCGAGGTGTGGGTCCCCGACGACGAGTGCGAGGCCGCCCGCGACCTGACCAGGGCGCTCGAGGACGCGAGGGACGACCTCTCGCGCTCGAAGCAGCGGCTCTCCAAGTTCCTGCTCAGGCACGGGCTCGTCTTCGACGAGAGGACGCCCACCGGCCGCAGGAAGGGCAACTGGACCCGGGCGCACTGGTCCTGGATCGAGTCGATAGGGTTCGCGGAGGGGGCCGACGAGGACGTGCTCGCCTACTACGTCGACGCGGTCAGGCGGGCGGCGGAGGAGAAGGCGAGGCTCGAGGGGCTCGTCGGGGCCGAGGCCCGCAAGCCCAGGTGGAGGAAGAGGGTCGACTCCCTGCGCTGCCTCAAGGGCGTGGACACCGCGTCCGCCGCCGACCTCGTGTTCGAGGCCGGCGAGTTCTCGAGGTTCAGGAACGCCCGGTCGTTCGCCGCATGGGTCGGCCTGACGCCCTCCGAGCACTCCAGCGGGGAGAGCGACCGCAGGGGCGCGATCACCAAGGCTGGCAACAAGCACCTGAGGAAGGCGCTGGTCGAGGCCGCGTGGCACTACCTGACGTGCTCGGGGCGGCCGAAGGACCTCGCCAGGGGCCAGGCCCCGGACCGGGGCGCCCGGAGGCATGCCGCCAAGGGCGTGCGGAGGCTGGTCGAGAGGCGGGAGGCGCTGCTCGCGCGCGGGGTCCACGGCCGAGGAGGCGTAGGGGGGCGGTCCCCCGCACATAAGCCAGTCACCCCGGAAGCGGTTCGATCCGAAGCCGTTGAGGCGAACCTCAGGTCCCTTTTCTGCGAGCGCCCAGGGCGCCACACGCGTGCACAGACTGTCGGTTCGACGTAGAAGCCTCAGCCGTAGCAACGGATTGCCCAGCGAGAGATCGCCGCGGGCGGATATTAAACTGCAAAGACGAGCGTCGGTAAGACACGCCGAGGTCGCCGCGGACGGGCTGATATAGGGAGAGGGCCTGACCCCATATCGTTGGGGCCGATTTTGCCTCTTGACAATGTCCTGCTCATATTAAAAGGAACGCCCCTAACTGCCGGCTAGAGGGCACCGAAGAGAATGGCGTAGGTAGTGGATTCGCCGAGCTTGAGTTCGTCGCCGGGATTGAGTTGGGCGGAACGGCCGGGCTCGACCTGAATGCAGACGCGCGTGGCCCCGTTTACCACCACGGTTCCGTTGGTGGACGACAAGTCCTCGACGTGCCAGATATTTTGAGCATCGCACCAGATATGGGCATGGCGGGCCGAGACATCGTCGCCGACGTCGGTAATATCGCCCTCACCAGTGGCCAGCGCGCCAATCTCAACACCCTGCTCGCTCGGCTGAATCCAGCGCGGGGCGCTCACGACAAAACTGTTTTGCACGCGCAGCAAGCCCAAGGGGTGCGCCGGGGCGGGTTCGCGCTCGCCTGCGGTCATCGACATGCCAAGCGAACGCGGCGTGGAGGTGCCTCCGCCACAGGTCGCGTGCGCGTAGTCGATGGCATAGTTCACCGAGGACCGCACATCCGCCGAACAATCGACGGCGACAAACAGCACCAGCACGGCCTCGGCGCGCTCAGCGGGCATGAGTTCCGCCGCCTGGGACAGGCGATCGAGCGCGTTGCGATAGAGATTCGTGTCCTGGTGGCACTCTTCGAGCGCGCGTACCATCGGTTCACCTGCAGGACCGCACACCATATTGATCACAGCCGTGGAGTCCATGGGATTGCGCTGGCGCAGGGCCAGTTGCGACATAATACGCGCAGCCGAGGTACCGTATTCGGCAAAGTAGCGCTGCTGAAGCGTGCCGACCGGCGCGCGAACGATAAAGCGGGAAACCCAAGAGCGATCGGCGGCTCGGCTCTGCGGGCTGCGGCCGTCGGCGAGCGGACGGGACGAAAGCACCAAGCCGCACAGCTCGATATGGCTCAAATGTGCCGCGCGCTTAAAGATGTCAAACATGGCCCCGCATGGGGTGAGCTCAACTTGAGATGCCATGACCTAGGCCTCCTTGGTCGTAGAAATAGAATCGGACGATACTTCGACAGGTCCGCCAAAAGTACGGGCAGCTGCGGCTCCACCGGCAAGCGGAGTCGCCATCTGGGCTTTTGTGCGTCGCGGTGCCGAAACGGGAAGTTCAAAGGCAAAGCCCATCGCAAGCAAAAACCACGTAAGCGTATAGGTTGCAACCAAAGCGGCAACAAGGCCGCCCATCACGGCGCGTTGGGAAAATACGCTACATGCAGCCACAACCAGCACCGGAACCTCGCAGGCAGAAAGCGCAAGCACACCCTGCAGGAAGCCCGAGCGCCGATCGCGCGCAAGTGCCCCCGCGGCAACGCCGGCTATGCCTGGCAGCGCCAACGCCAGTGCGGCAATAATACCCGGTAGCGACCCAGACCACACGAGCGATCCCAAAGTCGCCGTCACGCGAGCGCCCGACGCCAGCAGCGCGGCCGAAACCACGACCACAGCCCAAACCACGCCACAGACGACCGTCGCGCCGGCCATCAGCGCGCGACGAACCGCGCGGCCGGACGCATCCATGGGGCACGGCGTGAGCGGCTCGCCGCGGAGCGAACGACCGACATTTTGCGCATAGTGGTCACAAAACGCCGAGAGCGCCGCCTCGACCGCCGCCGGCTCGGGACGATCTTTTTGATGGCTGGACAGACAGGCCATCACCACGTCGAACAGCTGGGCATCGACAAACGCCAGCGCATCGCGTAGCTCTTCGGAATCCGGCTCAAGCCCTAGCTGCTGGGCCTGCTCGGCCGCGGCGAGCGCCACATCGGGCTCACGACGAAGCAGCTGAGTCAAATCACAACCGGGCGCATGGACACCAATGGGATAGTCGGGCCGCGTGTCCATCTTGAGACGATAGGGGCTGGCGATGTCGCGCGTCTTTTTGCGCGAGCCCGAGGTGCCCGAAGTGCCTGGCGCGGCTTCGTATGGCGCGACGCCGGCAATGAGCTCGTAAACCGTGCTTGCCGCGGCGTAGACGTCGATCGCCGGCGACATACGCAAAGCGCGCAGGTCGGGAATATCGTCGGTGAGCATCTCGGGCGGGGCATAGGCAACCGTCGCGCGACGCAGCGTGGCATAACGCTCCGTAAACGACGCCTTGCCGCCGGTACCGACCACGGCCGACGCAGGCTCGAGCGCCAGCGACGAGCCAAAGTCGATCAGGCACAGGTCAAAGGTGCCCTCGGCAAGCTGTCGGTCAAGCGGCAGGCGCGCCGTACGCACCATAATATTAGCGGGCGAGATATCGCGATGGACAAAGCCCTCACCCACCAGACTCATACGGCAGAGCAGATCGAACAGGTCGCGGCCCAGACGCGCCGCCACAAGCGGCGACAGGCGTCCGGTATCGTCCACGGCGAGTCGCGAACGCAAGCGGGCAAGCGTCTCGCCCTCGACCCATTCCATGACAATTGCAGGCACGCCGTCGACCTCGCCCCAGCCATAGAGGCGGGGAAAGCCCTTAAGGCCCGAAAGGGCGCGATGGCATTCGTATTCCTCGCGAAACGCCGCCTTGGACTTGGCGACCAGCGCCTCGTGAGCGGCATCGTCATCAAACTCATCGCGCGTCGGCAAGATGAGCTGCTTGAGTGCCACGGCCTCACCCTGGGCGTTGACGGCACGCGTCACGCGGCCGATACCGCCACGGCGCATGGTGGCATCGTCGGCAAACAGCATCGTAAAACGACGCAGATAGGCAGGCAGCTCGTCCTGACCGAGCGCAATGGCCGGCTCAAACCCGTCGACACGCGCCAGGCGCAGGCCGACCATGGGATCGCGACCGAGCGATTGTGGTGTGGTGGATACAAGATCGGTCATCATAGGGCAAGCGCCGCCACGTTATTGTTGAAGTTACCGAGAGCGACGTCATCATCGCCGTAATGGCCGACCCATTGGCATAGGTTGGTGTAACAGCCCCACAGATTGGCATACTGCTGATACCACTTTGACCGGGGCGAGAATGTCTGACGACCGAACTCGGCTCGAATGACAAACATCTCCCCGACCAGGCTGTCGCACGGCCTGGGATCTCCCGTAGAGTTATAGGTCGAGACCACGTCATTGGCACGAGAAACATAGCCGTCGAGCATGTTGTACTTGGTCACAAGCCAACTGTGAATGCTCTCTTCCTCAGCAGCGGAAAGGCCACCGGAGTTTGCATCGTTGTCAGTGTTGCCGCCCGTCGAGCCGCCGTTTCCAGACCCTCCGGTAGAGGAACCCGACCCAGAGCCGCCGCCCGAACTCGATGAATCCGAGCCGGAGCCAGAAGTATCCGAGCTACCGGGCTTTCCGGACTGCTGGGCGTCCTGCTCCTTCTGCTGCTCGACCTTATTCACCGTTGCCGCCACGCTATTGTTGGACAACCGATCGATGATCTTGGTGTTGGTGAGCACGATGGTTTTGCCATTGGCAAGCGTGACTTCGTTGTCCGGGGCCTCGGCGCCGTCCGCATCGTCGGTGCCAAACACAATATGCGCGACCACACTTGCCCAAGCATATCCAGTCGTGGTACCCAGATCACTTTTGACCTCATGCCCCACGCGCGGTTCGCGTGCGGCATGCGCCTGCATCATGGACGGCACGGTCATGCCATAGGCGGAAACGCCAGCCATGACCAGCACCAGCGAGCACGACAGCAGCACGTACGCCCGCGGCGCCAAGCCCAGTCGGCGTCGCATGCGCACCGCGGCGCCGCGCTTTGTCTGAGTGCCACCGGGCCGCATGCGTTCTCCTCCAAGAAAAACACGCCGCTTGGGAGCGGCGCATTCATTCAAATCCACATTTGAGTGTATCAGCGAACCCAAAAGGTTGCGCAACGAATGGGCAAATTAAGGATGCGAGCGGAAGCATCCATGCGATAAGCGGATACGAAGTATTTTTGTTGCACAACAAACTGACAGTCGCACGGGGAAATTATGACTACCCCGTGCGTCGCGAGGAAAACATACGGCAGGAGCAGGCTCGCCACCTAAATCGCGCGACGGGCCTCGATGGCGCGGCCAAGCGTAAGCTCGTCGGCATACTCCAAGTCGCCGCCCACGGGAAGGCCGCTTGCCAGACGCGACACCTCGACGCCCAACGGCTTGATGGTACGGGCCAGATAGCTCGCCGTGGTCTCGCCCTCAATATTGGGGTTGGTGGCGATGATGACCTCATGGATATCCTCGCGGCCCAGACGCGCCAGCAGCTCACGGATGTGCAACTGCTCGGGACCAATCTTGTCCATGGGGCTGATCACGCCGCCCAGCACATGGTACAGGCCATGGTAGCTGCCCGTGCGCTCGATTGCCTGGACGTCGCGCGGCTCGCCCACCACGCAAATACGAGTGGTATCGCGCATCGGGTCCTGGCAGATGGAGCACTCGTCGGCCGTGGCATAGTTAAAGCAACGGCTGCAAAAGTGGACCTCCTGCTTGACCTCCAGGATAGCCTCGGCCAGGCGGCGGGCCTCCTCGGCATCGGCCTCGAGCAGGTAATAGGCGATGCGCTGGGCCGACTTGGGACCAATGCCCGGCAGACGACCCAGCTCATCGAGCAGTTTTTGCAGACTATGATTCGCACTCATATATATGCGTATCTTAGAACGGCATGCCCGGGATGTTGAGGCCGCCGGTGATGGCGCCCATCTGCTTGTTGGCGAGCTCGTTGACGCCGCGGACGGCCTCGTTGACGGCAGCCATGATCATGTCCTGCAGCATATCGACGTCCTCGGGATCGAGCGCATCGGGGTCGATGGTGAGGTTGACGAGCTCCATCTCGCCGTTAACGGTCACCTTGACCATACCGCCGCCGGCAGAGGCGTCGACGGTCTGGGACTTGAGGTTCTCCTGCGCAGCAGCAAGCTGCTCCTGCATCTTGCGAGCCTGCTTCATCATCTGCTGCATGTTCATACCGGCCATAACGGCTCCTTTACGTGCGGCCGCGCGACAAGCTGCAAGGGCAGCCGGAGCGCGGCGGGACTTTCAAACTCAAAAATCGTACCACGGCGCGAGGCCAGCGAGCGGGGCGGACACGCTACCTCAGTCGATATACATGTCCTGGAGTGCAAGTCGCACCCAAAGATTATGCAAAGTTGAATAATTCGCATCTGCATAATATCGAAAGCTAAATCTTGTAGAACCGGAACCCGGCATTTTCTGCATCCAGCTAGATAGCAAAATGCCGGACCGCTGCTCGGGTGGCGCGCATAGCGGCGGGGTATAATTTGATTGCCATAGATAGTAATTTGGAGGTGCCCCATGAATGCCCCCGACGTGCTCCAAAACATCCGCTCAAAACACCCCGTTGCATACGTGGTTCTCTATCTTTTTGTCAGCTGGGCATTGCTGGTTGTCATCACCCATGCTATAGCCTTTGGAGCAGAACTGCTGATAGCCAGCTCGGACCAGCCCGTCGTCAAATGGGAAGCGACCGATGAGTGCACCGACGGAACCCGAACCGTTTACTACAACAGTCCGTCCCTCTACCAAGAGTTCAGGGTCAAGATAAAGGACTCCAAGATTGTCGATGCCGAACTAGGCGTTTTCTTGACAATCGGAGCAACCGTCAGCGCCGAGCAAGTCGAGTACACGGACAGCCATGCAATGTATCGTATCGACCTCAGCATCCTAGGCCGACCGTCACGTACCTGCCTACTCGAATGCGATATACGCGGCACCACATTACACATGTCCGAAATACAGACGCGCCCGGACAAAGAGCTCTCTTCTTGAGCAGCATACCCGCCCGCGCAGCTACTCCACCGGCTTGAAGATGGTGGCCTGGCCGAAGACGCTGCGGATGAGGGCTTTGGCCTCGTCCTCGGTCTGCGGGATGCTCGGGGCTGCACCCTGGTGGCCGAAGGGGCTACCGGCGCCGGGGTTGGACTCCCAAGGGGCAGCGGGGGCGTCCTCGCCTGTGGGGGCAGCGGGTGCCGTCACAGCGGGCTTGGGCGCGGACGCCGCACCCGGCACGTCGAACGGGGGCAGATCCTCCCCGCCGGCATCGGCAGCAAAACCGCCGACCATGGCATCGTCGTAGGGAACCTGCTCGGATTCCCACGGCGCAGACTGTGCAGACGGCTGAGCCTTGGGAGCGGCAGAGCGCTCGGGCGCACGGGGCGCGGGCTCGGTCGGAAGCTTGCCCGTAGCGGGAGCGCCGGCAGGGTTGTCGGAGCGCAGCCAGGGGGCCTTGGCCAGGTCGGACGACTTGGACGCAGGCGCCGGGGCAGCAGGTTTGGGCGTGGCGGGC